>JAHBAO020000134.1 GCA_018500065.2 Octadecabacter sp.
GCTAACAAAGCAACATGACAGATCAACTTATTCTTGGCCAAACTCTGCGCTTTTCAGCTGATCCCTTTGAAGGTGACGTGGAGGCGGCGGCGCACGTCAGCGCACGCGGTGGAGTTTTGGTACGTGACGGACGGATTGCTGCCATTGGTGAAGCCGATGATTTGCGCCGAGAAAACCCGCAGGCTGCGGTCACGGATCACGGCGACCACTTGATCACGGCGGGTTTTGTCGACGCACACATGCATTACCCGCAAACAGCGATGATTGCATCATGGGGCAAGCGGCTGATCGATTGGCTCAACACCTACACCTTCCCCGAAGAGATGCGTTTTGACGACCGCGCCTATGCAGACGACATCGCGGGGCGTACGCTGGATTTGGCGTTGGCGAACGGCACGACGACGCTCACCAGTTTTTGCACCATTCACCCGCAAAGCGTGGAGGCTTTCTTTGAAGCCGCGAACGCACGCTCAATGGCTGTGATCGGCGGCAAAACCTGCATGGATCGCAACGCGCCCGATGGCCTGCGCGACGATGCAAAAACGGCCTATGATGATAGCAAAAGCCTGTTGGAAAAGTGGCATGGCCGGAATCGCATTTCTTACGCAATCACGCCGCGGTTTTCGCCGACATCGACCCCGGAACAGCTGGACGCACTCGGCGCACTTTGGGCGCAGCATCCCGACGTTTTGATGCAAACCCACCTCTCAGAGCAATTAGATGAAATCGAATGGGTGCGCGGGTTGTTCCCAGACGCACGTGACTACCTTGATACCTATGAAAAATTTGGACTGCTGGGGGAACGCGGGCTTTACGGTCACGCGATCCACCTAGAGCCGCGTGAAATTGATCGGCTGACAGAGGTCAACGCAGCCGTCGTTCATTGCCCTACCTCAAACACCTTTATCGGGTCGGGCCTGTTTGACATGGCCGGGCTAAAAGCACGTGGCATTCGCACAGGATTGGCAACAGACACCGGCGGCGGATCTTCGTTTTCGATGCTGCGCACAATGGCGGCGGCTTATGAAATTTCGCAACTACGCGGCACCGCGCTGCACCCCGCTCAACTGATGTGGCTGGCGACCGAGGGCTCGGCGTCAGCCTTGCATATGACGGGCGAAATCGGCTCCCTCAATGTCGGAGCAATGGCCGATCTTGCGGTTCTGGACCTCGCCTCGACGCCAGCCATTGCGCAGCGCGCAAACCGCGCAAACACCCTCTGGGAGGCGTTATTCCCAACCATCATGATGGGCGATGATCGCGCTATATCAAAGACTTATATCTCAGGGCGTCCCGTCTAGCAGCCACGCCCAAGCAACATCACCCAATGATCATTGACGCGGCCGATGCCAAATTCTCTGGCATCCCCAAGCAAGATATTGCGACGGTGACCCGCTGAATTCATCCACGCAGTCATCACTTCGCCTTCAGAGCTTTGACCCCAAGCGATGTTTTCGGCCGCGACACAATTGTAACCAGCCGCACGCGCACGCGTGCTCAGATCAGACCCGTCAAGCCCACGATGGGAGAAATAATCATTTGTCACCATGTCTTGTGCATGTGCACGAGCGGCCTGAGACAATCGCCCATTCTCGGTGATTGGCCCAAGCCCGTTGGCAGCGCGTTGTTGGTTTATCATCGCAGCCATGCCATTGGAGGGAAGACTTGCCTGTGTCATCGTCAACGTCGGTGCAGACGGCGGCGTCGGTTGGCAAGCCGCCAATGCCAGCACAGCCAGTAGCATAAGATTTCTCATTGCTTGCTCCTCAGTTTTTTATTTTAGCAAACCCTGCACAAGCTGGTTTTGCTTCACAATAGCACGCTCCAAATCAAAACTAATCACGTGCCCATCGGCAACAATCTGACGACCTTCCACTAATAAGTGTTTAACGCGCATTGGCCCCGCCAACAAAATCGCCGCCGGATCCCAAGACCCTGCACTTTCCACGCCTGACACATCCCAAATTGCTATATCAGCTCGTTTTCCAACTGCAATTTGACCACAATCATCACGCCCCAAAACCTCAGCCCCACCGCGCGTCGCGATCTCCAACGCTTCGCGCGCCGACATTGCATCCGCGCCATTTTCCACCCGTTGTAACAACATCGTTTGGCGCGCCTCACCTATCAGCGACCCCATGTCATTTGACGCAGACCCATCGACACCCAGCCCAACCTTAACACCCGCGTCCCGCATACCACGAACAGGTGCAATTCCAGACCCAAGACGGCAGTTCGAACACGGGCAATGGGCGACCCCTGTCTTTGATTTGGAAAACAAATCAATCTCTTGCCCGTCTAACTTCACGCAATGCGCATGCCAAACATCCGGCCCAGTCCACCCCAAATCTTCGGCATATTGTCCCGGTCGGCAGCCGAATTTTTCAAGCGAATAGGCGATATCTTCATCATTTTCAGCCAGATGCGTATGCAACATCACACCCTTGTCGCGCGCCAAAAGCGCTGCATCGCGCATCAGGTCTCGGCTCACGGAAAACGGCGAACAGGGCGCCACACCGACACGCACCATCGCGCCCTCGCGCGCATCATGGAACGCATCAATCACGCGGATGCAATCCTCTAGAATATCCGCTTCACGCTCCACCAAACTGTCCGGCGGCAAGCCACCATCGCTTTCGCCGATGCTCATGGCCCCGCGCGTTGGATGAAACCGCAAACCAACCTCACCTGCGGCGGCAATCGTATCATCCAATCGCGCCCCGTTTGGATAAAGATACAAATGATCAGACGTCATCGTGCACCCGCTCAACGCCAACTCCGCCAACCCGATCTGCGCAGAAATAAACATCTCTTCTGGCCCGAACTTCGCCCATATCGGGTACAGCGTTTGCAGCCATCCAAACAGCAACGCATCCTGACCGCCGGGTACTGCACGCGTCAAAGTTTGGTATAAATGATGATGCGTGTTCACCAACCCGGGCGTCACAATACACCCAGCTGCGTTCACCACCTCAGCGCGCCCAGCCTCAAGCCCGTGCCCAACGCCCGCAATCACACCGTCTCGCAACAGCACATCAGCGCCCGCCAATTCGCGCCGCGTATCATCCATCGTAAGAACCGCCACAGCGCCCTTAATCAAAACATCAGGCATATGCCCTCCTCTCGATCCCGTTCGGATATAAATTGCCGCCAGAACGAGTAAGGACGCGACAGGCAAAGTCTAACGAAACGCCTAATTTCTTCAAGCCTGTCTTTGTTTCACAAATATCCTGGGGGAATCGCGCAGCGATGGGGGCTAGCCCCCTCTCGGTCGGATTTGCGCAGCAAATTCGATCAGTGCTTAGACAATATCGCCAATGCCTGTGCGTGAAGGTCCGCATTTGCAGCCGCCAGTGCACGCCCGCCTTCATGCGCAGGGCCACCGCGCCAATCCGTTACCATTCCGCCCGCAGCCTCAATCACCGCAATTGGCGCTTGAATATCATACGCACTGAGACCCGCTTCTACCACAAGATCCACCTGCCCGGCCGCCAAAAGCGCATAGCCATAACAATCCATGCCATAACGGGTCAGCTTGCAGTGGTGTGCAACCGATTGAAAACCGGCAGCGTCAGCCTCAATGCCGACTTCGGGAAACGTGGTCAGGATCGTCGCCTCAGCCAATTCTGCCGTCGTCTTTGTCCCCAACGTCCGCGCGCCCAAGGGTCCGGTCATTGTCGCAAGGCCAAACCCACCCTCAAACCGCTCGCCAATATAGGGTTGGTCGATCACGCCATAAAGCGGGCCATTCATGTCGCGCACAGAAATCAACACGCCCCATGTTGGCGTGCCAGAAATAAAGCCGCGCGTGCCGTCAATCGGGTCTAAAACCCACTGCAACCCGCTTGTGCCGTCGTGTTCCCCAAATTCCTCACCCAAGATACCATCCATCGGGCGCAGGTCCGACAGCACCGCGCGCATCGCTTGTTCCGCGGCGCGATCCGCTTCTGTGACCGGATCAAATCCAGCCGCATCTTTGTTGTCGGAAACCAACCCTGAGCGAAACAGAGGCAGGATAGCAGCGCGCGCCGCATCCGCCATGACATGCGCGCAATCGCGCAGCATCGTCATTTCGTTTTCAGTCAGGGTAACTTTGGAAAGGGTCATGCGCCCGCCTTCTGCTCGATTGTCCTCAACGCGTTAGCGCTGAGGACACTCAAAGGTCAAGCGCCGTAGCGCTGCTTAAGCAGCTTCGCTGAGGACGCGCGCCAGATCAAACAGGCGACGGCGCTGGTTCTCGGGGATCGAATAGTAGGACCGCAACAGGTCCAGCGCTTCTTTGTCCGACAGAATATCGCTTGGCATGCCACCCATGTCTTCTGGGACCAAACTGCCATCCAGCCCTTCAAAGAAGAACGCCACTTCAACACCCAGCGTTGCAGCAATATCCCAAAGACGGGACGCGCTCACACGGTTCATGCCAGTTTCGTACTTCTGGATTTGTTGGAATTTGATCCCAACTTGGTCAGCAAGCTGCTGCTGTGTTGTGCCGCTCACCCAACGGCGGTGGCGAATGCGTTTTCCAACATGAACGTCGACGGGATGCTTCATTAATTTCTTCCTGTGTTTTGGACCGGGTTCAGGCGTAATGCGCAACACCGCAGACTTCATTAAGATTTCACGCAGATTCGTCTGCCTTTAACGGTTACACACTCTCTGCGCCAAAACACGCAAGGGTTGCACCCCACATCCTATCCTTTTGGATAGGTTTGTACCGTGTTACCCTGTCGAAAAGGACAGGCTTCCTGTTTTCTCACCTCAAACGTTCACGCAGTACCCAATTAGAAATGCAGCTATCTCTCTGTGTCTGAAAGGGTTTCTTTTCTCGAAAGTTCCCATGCAAACCTTCCAAGTTCAAGCGTACGGCACACCACCAACATTACGTTACGTAAACCCACCGATGCCCGCAAAAGGCGAAGTCCTGCTCAGAATTGAAGCCTGTGGGCTGAATTTTGCCGACCTTTTAATGGCTAAGGGCACATACCAAGACACACCGCCCACGCCCTTTACGTTGGGCATGGAAGTTTGTGGAACGGTGCAGGCATTGGGGGCTGGGGTGACCACCCCCAAGGTCGGAACCCGTGTCGCTGTTTTTGGTGGCCAAGGTGGATTGGCCGAACAAGGCGTCTTCCCCGCAAGCCTATGCCGTGAAGTTCCCGACGCGATGTCATCGCAAGCGGCGGCGGGCTTTCAGGTGGCCTATGGCACATCCCACCTTGCACTGACGCGGCGCGCAAAACTTCAGGCTGGAGAAACGCTTTTGGTGATGGGGGCCGCGGGTGGCGTTGGCCTTACGGCTGTGGAAATTGGCAAAGCGATGGGGGCGACGGTGATTGCCGTCGCACGCGGCGCAGACAAGTTGGCCGTGGCAACAGTTGCGGGTGCGGATCACGTGATTGATGCAAGTGCGGACATTACGGGCGAAGTCCGCGCGCTTGGCGGCGCTGATGTTGTCTATGACCCTGTGGGTGGCGATGCCTTCAAAGCGGCAATGCGTGCGACCAACCGCGAAGGGCGCATGATCACAATCGGGTTTGCCTGCGGCGATGTTCCGCAAATCCCCGCCAATCACCTGTTGGTCAAGAACATCACCGTCATCGGGTTTTATTGGGGCGGATATTTGCAGTTCAACCCAACCGCACTAACCGACAGCATGGGCGAGCTGATGGATTGGTACGTGCAAGGCCGCCTCAAACCCCATGTCAGCCACGTTCTACCGCTAGACCAAGCCGCAGACGCGCTTGAGCTGCTGCGCAGCCGCAAAAGCACGGGAAAGGTCGTGGTAACGCCCTAAACGCTGCGCAGCTTGCTGGCTGTGCTTGCCCATTCCGACATATAGGATTCGCGGATCATGTCGTGCAGGGCGGCCTGAACCGGATCCTTTTTGGACTGCATATAAAGCACGATTTGCGACTTACCGGGGTCAGGCAGGTTCGCCTCTGAAGGGACAGGTGCAGTCTGTCGGGCGTAAACACCTTTGATGACGGCATGGACCGCCAAATCGGCGCTCACCACGGCCTGAATGGCCATGTCTGTTTGTGATTCCACCACCATCTCCCATTCGAAATTCTCGTCGTCCATCCGCTTGAGTACGCCGGACCGGAAAATACAGTTGCTACAAAACGCGACGGGAAGCGGGCGTTGCTTCCATACCGTGCCACCGACGGCCCCGACCCAAACCAACGGCAGCGTCACCAGTGACACCCCGCCCGGCCCCGGCTCGGCCTCTGTGGTGATGATCGCGTCACACTGGCCACGCCCGAACATGGCGCGCAAATTTTTGGTCGGCTCGGAAACCAAATGGATTTTCATGCGTGGAAAGTCCGCCGCGAAGCGCCGCAACACATGGGGAATATAGGGATCAATAATATCGTACGGAACGCCCAACGTGATCTCGCCCTCGTAATCGTCCGCTGTCATGCGCTGCAGGGCCTCGTCGTTCAGCGACAGCATCCGGCGCGCATAACTCAGCAGTTGTTCGCCCTCTGCCGTGACGGAGATTTGTCGCGCAGAACGATCAAGCAGCGATAGATCAAGGCTTTCTTCCAGCCGCTTCAGTTGCATGGATACCGCCGATTGCGTCAGGTTCAAAACACCCGCGGCCTTTGTGACACCACCAGCATCCGCAACTGTCACAAAAGAACGCAGCGCGGTAAGGTCCAGATTTCTCGCCATATCAATAATCCTGATGTTTCACATTTAAATCATTCATTTTCTTTATGCGCCAGAATGGCCAATACATCAACATATCAAATGCAATGACAGGTACACATCACGAAAGGAAATGACATGACGCCCTCCCTAAGCCGCACAACTGCCGCCACATGCACACCACCACGCAAGGCACACGCGCCGTCATTGTTTACAGCCCTGACCATCTGGAAAGAGCGCCGCGAACTTGCCGGCCTAAGCCAAACCCGCCTGAAAGACATCGGTGTAAGCAGTGTTGACGCAACCCGCGAGGCAGCGCGCCCTGTTTGGGATTTGCCATCACGACGCGGCTAAGCAGGTTTGCGGGCAAATTTATGTGATAATGTGCCCACGAGCCTGCGGTTTTCCTTGAAATACAGGGGAAGCATGCCAATATCACGTCCAAGGGAGTTCCGGCGGCCAAATGGTGCGTTTCAGGGGCCCGAATGATTGAAATGATCACCTTGGAGGGATCTTATGGCTGACTACAGAACCCCCGGAATGAGCGCCACAGCCGGCGCACACACCGCGGAAATTGACGCGGGCCTTCGCGCCCACATGAACAAAGTCTATGGCACCATGTCGATTGGCATGTTGATCACCTTTGCTGTCGCTTGGGCCGTTGGCTCTAGCCCGGAACTGCTCGGTATTTTTCGTGACCCGATGACACTCCGCCCCAACATTTTGGGCTGGATCATTATGTTTGCCCCGCTTGCCATGATCTTTGGCTTTGGCGCTATCATTAACCGTTTCTCTGCCGCAGCTGCGCAGACGTTCTTTTATGTCTTCGCAGCCGTCATGGGCCTGTCCTTGTCATGGATTTTCGTGGCCTTCACAGGCTTTTCCATTGCGCAAGTTTTTCTTGTAACGTCGATCGCCTTCGCCGGATTGTCCCTCTGGGGCTACACAACCAAGAAGGACATCTCCGCTTGGGGTAGCTTCCTGATTATGGGCGTTATCGGATTGATCGTTGCGATGATCATCAACATGTTCCTGCAGTCACCTATGATGATGTACGCGATCTCTATGATTGGTGTTCTGATCTTTGCTGGACTGACTGCGTATGACACCCAGAAGATCAAGACAGAGTATCTGGCCCACGCCCACCACGGCGACACTGAATGGCTTGGCAAAGCCGCCATCATGGGCGCGTTAAACCTCTACCTCGACTTCATCAACATGTTCATGTTCTTGCTGCAACTCTTGGGCAACCGCGAATAATGAACTGAGACACTGCGATCCCAAACAGGATCTAACAATGGGTCGCCTTCGGGCGGCCCTTTTTTTGTTGCGCTACGGAGTTTCGAATTGGCTTCGCCAATCCGACCAAAGGGGGGCCTGCCCCCCGTCCTGCGGACTCCCCCCGGGATATTTTTGAAACAAAGGCAAAGGCGAAGCGGAGGTCCGGCATGAGTGGCGACTTGTCGCTATTTAGGCTCTTGGGACTGCAGCGTTACTCCCTCACCCACGCATGTCTTGCTAGCATAGAGCGCACGGTGAATGCCGGCCCTTGGACACAGGTCGCTGTTCTTGGGATTGGAGGATTGACTGCACTTGGGTTTGATCGCGCAAGTGAGATGATGCTCGTGACATCTGTGAACGGACAAAGTGTGATCGACGGTTTCACTGGTGAAATTCTATACCGCAACCGCGAGGCGGACGGATTGGACACATCTGCCCTCAAAGGCACACGCCTTGATCATCCAGCGGATGAGCGGTTTGATATGTCTGGTCTCTATGGCGGCGGGCTGCGCTGCGTTACCGATGATGGTTGGTACGTTGAACGCCTTGGGCCAAATTGCGTTTTACACCCTGCTGGAGCGTCTGTGCATTTCTTGGGTGCGAAATGGGCAGACCATAACAAAGACGCAACCTTCTATTTGCTTGATCGCAGCGGCGAAGACATTCGCGCTTTGGGGTTTTCCTGGACAGGGCGCACGCTGGTCTGCGCGACGCCAAGCACGCTGTCTGTTTGGAACCGCCCTGCTCCGCTTGCACTTTAGAAACTGGTCGGCAAACGAAAACGGGCCGCCCTAAGGCGACCCGTTTCTATCCGTCCAAGTCAGGCGATCTTACTTGATCTTGCCTTCTTTGTATTCAACGTGCTTGCGAACAACCGGGTCATACTTATTGACGACCATCTTTTCGGTCATTGTGCGTGCGTTTTTCTTTGCCACATAGAAGTGACCAGTGCCCGCTGTGGAGTTCAGGCGGATTTTAATCGTGGTTGGCTTCGCCATAGGTTCTCTCCGGATTCGCGCCTATTGATCAGCGCGTGAATTCATTTGAACCCGCCTTCTAAGCGCTTGAGCGCCCGAGTCAACACCAATCGCGGGTTAAACGCCCTCAGATGAAGTGGCCCAAAGGTTCAGGCCCTTATCAGCGGCGAATTTGTCAATTTCAGCAAGCTCAGCGGCCGTGAACTCAAGGTTACCAATAGCCCCCGCACAATCAACGATCTGGCTTGCATTGGAGGCGCCGATCAGAGCCGTTGTGATCCCCTCGTCGCGCAGAACCCAAGCGATCGCCATCTGCGCAAGAGTTTGGTTGCGATTTTCGGCGATTGCGTTGAGGCCTTTAAGTGCTGCAACCATCTCGTCTGTTATCACATCTGCATCCAACGAGGCATCTTTCGTCGCACGACTGCCCGCAGGAATACCGCCAAGATACTTCTTCGTCAGCAGGCCCTGCGCGAGTGGTGTGAACGCGATCGAGCCAACGCCAAGGTCGTTCAATGTGTCCTTTAGCCCGTCCCGTTCCACCCAGCGGTTCAGCATGTTGTAACTGGGCTGGTGGATAACGCAGGGCGTGCCGAGGTCTTTGAGGATCGCCGCGGCTTCGCGGGTCCGTTCAGAATTGTAAGACGAAATGCCGACATAAAGTGCGCGGCCGGACCGCACGATGTGATCTAGCGCGCCCATCGTTTCCTCAAGCGGTGTGTCAGGGTCAAAGCGGTGCGAATAGAAAATATCGACGTAGTCCAGCCCCATCCGTTTCAGCGATTGGTCACAGGATGCGATTAGATACTTGCGACTGCCCCACTCCCCGTAGGGGCCGTCCCACATATGATAGCCAGCTTTGGATGAAATGATCAGCTCATCGCGGTAGCCTGCGAAATCGGTCCTTAGGATTTCCCCGAACGCCTCTTCTGCGCTGCCCGCAGGGGGGCCGTAGTTATTGGCCAGATCGAAATGGGTGATGCCGTGATCAAACGCTGTTTGGCACATCTCGCGCTTTGCGTCATGCGGGGTTTCACCGCCGAAGTTATGCCAAAGACCGAAAGACACGGCCGGCAGTTTGAGGCCAGAGTTACCGCAACGGCGGTAGGTCATACGAGAATAGCGGTCGGCGGCTGGGGTGTAGGTCATGTGGGGCTCCTGTGTTGCGGAGAGATTGGTAGGATATGTCATGCAGTGCAAGTGAGTTGGCTTAGCGCGCCTTAAATCCTATGTGGGCTGTGCATTTGCAAACAAACACGCCTTGCCCACTTCGTGCAATTTGACTGACGTCAAAATGTACGCGGAGGATCTATAAGCCGGATTTTGTTCCACTGGGGTCGTGACCCCAGCTTCGATGACCATTCATCTAAGGTGCCTGTTACCAAACACCCTCTAGCTGCCAACCCGGACCTGCTCGGATCAAGACGATCCTGTGGTTACCCACACGCGGCCCCTATTTGGCATTGCTCCCAGTAGGGCTTGCCATGCCAGCGATGTTACCATCGCCGCGGTGGGCGCTTACTCCACCGTTTCACCCTTACCTTCTTGTAGAAGGCGGTCTGTTCTCTGTGGCGCTGTCCGTCGGGTTACCCCGCCCGGGCGTTACCCGGTACTGTGCCTTGATGGAGTCCGGACTTTCCTATCCGTCGTGGCTTGCAACGCAAACACGACGACTCGGCCATCCAATCCTCCGCGTGGGCTCGGGTTAAGACGTAAGCGCGGACCGATCAATAGGAAATCGCTTTGCCAGATCAGCCGCAATCGCGCAATCCCAGCCATCAAGCGGCCCTTCATGCCCCTGTCTGTGCCGCAAACGGACCGCGGCGAGCAGCACGTCCGTGCTAACCCCCGCGTTATATCCCACAGCGGCCAAGTCACGCGCAAAGGCGTCCTCGTTTGCGGCGACAGCCGCTGGTGGGGTCGCCGCAACTGCCAGCCCAGCACGCACCAAACGCGCCCAATCAAACTTTGCGCCGGGGTCAATCTTGCGCCCCGGCGCAAGGTCGGAATGGGCAATCACCCGTTCTGGCGGAATCGCCCATCGGTCCATAATTTCTGGTAATAACCGTTCCAACGCATCCATCAATGGCGCCGCAAAAGGCGCGCTTCCGGTGTTGTTCAACTCAATCCCGATAGAGCGCGAATTGACGTCCGTGATGCCCCCCCAAGACCCCGCGCCCGCATGCCACGCGCGTTGGTCTTCGGCCACCATCCGCACCACATCCCCTTGTTCGGAAATGATATAATGCGCAGACACTTCCGCCTCGGGATTGCACAGCCAGTCTCGTGCCGCGCACCAATCAGGCATCGCGGTGTAGTGCAAAACGATGATATCCGGGGTCGCCCCATCGCGCCGTTCACCAAAGTTCGGTGATAGGCTCAAACTTAGTTGCCGTTCGCAAATGCGCGGAACGCTTGCGGGTCCCATCCACAGGCGAAACCGTCACCATCTGGGTCAATGCCAAGGCGGTCACGCTGCGGACCACCGCGGCTGATGAAATCGCGCTGCGCATCGTCTGGTGTGCGGTACTTGGCACAGTTGCGCTGGAAACGGCTCTCACCGGACAGGCTGGAACGATCAAACACAGGTTCGCCGCGATCATTCGGGGCCTGCAAGGCATACTGGATGATATTCGGGCCCGCATTGCCGGAACGATCCGGAAGCGCGGTGGCTTCAATCAACTGATAGGCGGCAGCTTGACGTGCGCGGCGCTCTGCATCGCTTTCGATGCTTTCACGACTGGAAACGGCTGAAAAATCTTGCTCGTCAGAGATATCAGGGTTGGATGCAAGGGCTGTTTGCGGCTCACTCGGCGTTTCATCTGCTTCAGTGGGAACGATCCCCGCGGCCGCCAATTCCGTTGTAGAAACACCAGGCGCGGGCGGCACAATTGCACCATTTTGCGCCAAAGTCGGGGCCGTCGTGCCCTGCAACGCGGCCTCGCGTTGGGCGCGTTCAAGCTCATATTGGGCAAAATCATTGAAGCCCACACCCGCACCGCTGTCTGGCACCGGTTGGTCACACGCCGCCAAAGCCAAGAGGCTCACACCAACAATCGCTATCTTTTTCATACACTTAGTCACAGGGGCGCGTTGCCCCATTACCTTGTTAACCCGAATTCAATCGCGGTTTACCACCAACGGTTCGGTTTTGCTACAAATTGCACGGATTGTTCCAGGGCATAGGCAGTATTCAGCAGGTCACCTTCTTCCCACGGACGGCCAATCAACTGCAGGCCAAGGGGCAATCCGTTTTTATCGAGCCCCGCGGGAACCGCGATGCCCGGCAATCCAGCAAGGTTCGTTGTGACCGTAAAGACATCGTTCAGGTACATTTGCACCGGATCTGCATCCTTCATTGCGCCTAATTCAAAGGCGGAAGACGGGGTCGCAGGTGTCAGGATCGCATCGACACCGTCCGCAAACACGTTTTCAAAGTCGCGCTTGATCAACGCACGCACTTTACGGGCGCGGTTGTAGTAGGCGTCATAAAAACCAGCACTCAGAACATACGTCCCGATCATCACGCGGCGTTTCACTTCGTTACCGAAGCCTTCGGCGCGGGTCTTTTCGTACATCTCGGTGATGCCATCGCCCGCCTCAAGCTTGGCACGGCGCCCAAAACGCACGCCATCGTAACGCGCAAGGTTCGATGATGCCTCAGCTGGGGCGATCACGTAGTAGGCTGGCAGCGCGTATTTCGTATGCGGCAGCGTGATGTCTTTGATGACAGCGCCTGCGTCTTTCAGCATCGCTGTACCGTCTTCCCAAAGCTTGGAAATCTCTTCCGGCATGCCGTCCATACGGTATTCTTTCGGAATACCAATGGTCTTGCCGCGGATATCACCTGTCAACGCGGCCTCAAAATCAGGCACGGCGAGGCCGGCAGAGGTGCTGTCTTTCGGGTCGTGACCTGACATGACTTTGAGCATAATCGCCGCATCGCGCACGTCTTTGGTCATTGGGCCAGCTTGGTCGAGCGAGGACGCAAACGCCACAACACCCCAACGAGACACTCGACCATAGGTTGGCTTGATGCCCGTAATACCAACGAAAGCAGCAGGTTGACGGATGGAACCGCCCGTATCCGTGCCCGTTGCACCGAGGCACAAATCAGCCGCAACCGCAGACGCAGAGCCACCGGAAGACCCGCCAGGCGTAAGTTGCGCGTCATCAGCCTCGCGCTTCCACGGGTTCACAGCATTGCCGTAAACCGAGGTTTCGTTGGAAGACCCCATCGCGAATTCATCCATGTTCAACTTACCGAGCATGACCGCCCCGTCTGCGAACAACTGGGTCGTCACAGTGGATTCGTATTCCGGCTTAAATCCTTCAAGAATGCCGGACGCCGCTTGGGACGCTACGCCTTTGGTGCAGAACAAGTCTTTGATCCCAAGCGGGATTCCGTTCAGGTCGCCACCAGATTTATTCGCGTCTGCGGCTTTCGCCATCTCCAACGCCAACTCAGGCGTTTTGTGCACAAACGCGCCAAGTGCGTCGGCCTTTTCGATCTCTGTCAGGCAGGCCTGCGTCAGTTCAACAGACGTCACCTCGCCCTTCTTCAGGGCATCGCGTGCTTCAGAAATTTTGAGTTTTGAAAGGTCAGACATTATTCAACCACCTTCGGAACTGCGAAAAACCCTTCGCGGGCATCGGGTGCATTTTTCAGAACGGCGTCTTGCTGGCCACCATCATTGACCACGTCATCGCGGCGCTTGAGGCGCTGTGGGGTCACGGATGTCATCGGTTCAATGCCGTCAACGTCGACTTCGTTCAGTTGCTCAATGAAGCCTAATATCGCGCTGAATTCATTGGCCAATTCAGGCAGTTCTGCTTCTGGCACAGCGATGCGGGCGAGTTTGGCCACGCGGCGGGCGGTTTCGATGTCGATGGACATAGGATGTCTCCGTTCAAATCTTTGCCCCGCTTTACCTCTGGCGCGCGCGGGCTTCAACCACCGCGACGCTAGCCTTGGCGTTTTGCAGCAAAGAACGCCTTCAGCAGGTCTTCTGACGCCTTTGCCGAAAGCCCGTCATAGACCTCGGGTGCGTGGTGGCATTGGGGTTGCGCAAATATACGCGGGCCTTGGGCAATGCCGCCGGATTTCGGGTCTGCCGCACCATAATACAGCCGCGCGATCCGCGCGTTTGAGATGGCAGCCGCGCACATCGGGCAAGGTTCAAGTGTGACGTAAAGGTCGTGATCGGTGAGGCGTTCCTGACCCAAGGTGGTGCACGCCGCACGTATCGCGAGGATTTCGGCATGCGCAGTTGGGTCGTTCAATTCGCGCGTACGGTTACCCGCCGCTGCGATGACCTCCCCTGACGGGGAAACCACCACCGCGCCAACAGGCACTTCGCCGCGGGTGGCGGCAGATCTGGCCTCGTGCAGGGCGGCGTCCATGTGGGTGCGGAAACTCATGCGCTTTGATGGGCTTTGTTTGGCGTATTTGGCAAGAGTTGGAATTAGGTATTTGAAAACAAAAGAAGAGCGATGTTTCGCCTTGTGATTTGGCGGGGTAGCTGTTGGCCATGAATGATGATCCGTCCTATGACCCCGCCGATGTTGCCGCCCTTTTTGACCGCTGTGCGGGAAATTATCGCTGGTGGAGCAATGTGGGTTCGTTCGGGTTTGTGGATCGTTGGCGACGCGCGACCGTGCGGTAACTTCTTGCGCGCCCCCCTGCCCGATGGAAATGCGGATGTGGTGGTGTCTACGTTTGGGCTGAAGACGTTTAATGCCGAACAGCACGGGATTTTGACGCAGCAGGTGAAGCGGCTGTTGAAACCGGGCGGCGCGTTTTCTTGGATTGAGGCGTCCGACCCGAAGGGCTGGATCGGCCGCCCGTTTTATCGGTTTTATATGGATCGTGTCATTCCGCTGGTTGAGAAACTGTTCCTCAAGGGGGCCGAAGATTTCAGCATGGTTGGCCCTTACTCCAAAAGGTTTGGGAATTGCGAAGGCTTCGCACAAGCGATGCGCGATGTCGGGCTTGAGGTTACGTATCGTCGGCATTTCTTTGGCTGTGCGACCTCGGTGTCGGGACGAAAGCCCGTTGCTTAAGCGCGCTTGACCCACTAGGGCCAAGGAATGACTGATAAACCAACTCCATCTGGCGATCGCATCGCCAAAGTCCTTGCCCGTGCAGGTGTTGCCAGCCGCCGTGGGGCCGAAGCCATTATCGAAGCGGGACGCGTGCAGGTGAACGGGGTTGTGATTACCTCGCCTGCGTTGAACGTGACAGATCGCGACCGGATCGTCGTGGACAACAAGCCGCTTGCCGAACCGGAAGCCCCGCGCATCTGGCTGTATCACAAGCCAGCAGGCTTGGTGACGACAGAGCGTGATGAAAAGGGGCGCAAGACGGTGTTTGATGCCATGCCGCCGGAAATGCCGCGCGTGATGTCGGTTGGCCGGCTTGATATCGCGTCTGAAGGTCTGTTGTTGTTAACCAATGACGGCGAGCTGAAGCGCACGATGGAACTGCCCGCAACAGGTTGGCTGCGCCGCTACCGCGTGCGCATCAAAGGGTCCCTTTCCGAAGCCAAATTGGATGAATTGCGCGCTGGGATCACCGTTGATGGCGTCGAATATGCGCCCGTTGAAGTGAAGTTTGACCGCCAACAAGGGGCAAACGCGTGGCTGACGATGGGTCTGCGGGAAGGCAAGAACCGTGAAATTCGCCGCCTGATGGAAGCGATGGGCGTGATTGTGAACCGCCTGTTGCGCATTTCATATGGGCCGTTTCAACTGGGCACTTTGAAACCTGGCACTGTGGAAGAAGTCAAACAACGCATCGTGCGCGACCAGATGGGTCTGCGCGAGACACCAAAACCGACAATGGTTAAGCGCAACACCAAGGGCAAACACCCGCCGCCTAAACGCGGTACGAACGCGTCGGCAAAGGTGAAACCGAGCGGCCCTACGGGGAAAATGCCGCGTAGATGACCCTTGCCCCTGTGTTTGGGGTGTACATGGTTAGTGCGACTGTTTTACCAAAGTCATCTGGGGACGTTCCATGCATGTTGAGAATGCTGTAACATCGCCATTGGCGAAACCTGGAGGTGCGCTTGCCAGATACTGTAAAAATGATTTCGTATGTTTTGCTCATCCTGCTGATGCTTGGTGTTGTGACCGGCTGGCTTGGGGGGCTTTAAGGATGGCAAAGAAGTTTGGCGGTAAGTTCAGCCCTGACGGGACCGAAGCAGGCGGTATTCGCGAAGCCGTTGTCGATGAACGTCGGATCACCGCGGCTGGCGCTAAAGCGAAGATTTTGTTTATTCTCGGCGTCATATTGGCGTTCTTGTCCCTAAACGAAGGCGCACTTGATTTACTACTTGGTTTGGGTGGCGCAGCGGTGTTGACGCTGGCGGCTTGGCTGACGCGTGACGGCTTGCGTGCAGCAGCGGCCTATGACCTGCGCAAAGTGGCGCGAAAGCCGGTTGTGCCGCGCAAGCTTTTGGGGTCCATCCTGACAGGTGCCGGCATCACACTGGCGTCTTTGTCGAATGATCCCAGTATGTTGGCGGCCGTTCTTTATGGCGTCATAGCTGCAGGCCTACACATTACGGCTTTTGGAATGGACCCATTGCGCGACAAACGCATGGCGGGGATTGATACCTTCCAGCAAGACCGCGTTGCCAAAGTCGTGGATGAGGCCGAGGCGCATCTGGCGTCGATGAAGGACCATATTGACAGCATTGGTGATCGCCATCTGGAAACCCGCACCGCGCAATTTCAGGCAACGGCGCGGCGCATGATCCGCACCGTTGAGGAAGACCCGCGTGACCTGACCGGTGCGCGTAAGTTTTTGGGCGTTTATCTGATGGGTGCGCGGGACGCAGCGGCCAAGTTTGCCGACCTGTATAAACGTCAGCGCCATGAAGACGCCCGCGGTGATTTCGAAAGCCTGCTCACCGACCTTGAGCAAAATTTCGCCGCACGAACAGACAAGATGTTGCTGGATGATCGCAGTGACATGGATATTGAAATCAATGTGCTGCGGAAACGTTTGCAGCGCGAAGGCCTGTAAACCGGCCATTACCTAGGGGGACAAAAATGTCTGACACAGTCGCAAAAAATATGGAGGCCGCACAAGCAAGCCTTAAAGATGTCGAAAAAGTCACAGCCGTGATTCTGGCCGAACCCAAGGGTGAGCTTGTCACACTGGAAGCCGCAAACAAGACCACAACGACCGCGATCACCAAGCGGATGAAAGAGCTTGATATGGAAGACACCAATTCCATTATCTCTTTCGGCAGCTCTGCGCAGGCGGAATTGCAAGAAATTTCACAATCCATGCTGCAAGGCGTGCGCAACAAGGACGTGGGTCCAGCCGGTGATAGCCTGCGTGAAATCGTCACTACCATTCGTGGCTTCAATGTTTCCGAACTGGACGTGCGCCGCAAGCGCAGCTGGTGGGAACGTCTGCTGGGCCGCATGGCCCCTGCCGCAAAATTCGCCGCCAAGTTTGAGACGATTCAGGGCCAGATTGACAAGGTCACCGATGATTTACTCAAGCACGAGCACGTGCTGTTGAAAGACATCGAAAGCCTTGACGTTTTGTACGACAAAACCCTCAGCTTTTATGATGAACTTGGCCTTTATATTTCCGCTGGTGAAGCAAAGCTGGCGGAAATGGGCTCCAAAACCATCCCTGCCAAAGAAGCGAAAGTTGCCAAGGCGTCTGAGGCCAAAGGCGTGATGATGGCGCAAGAACTGCGCGATTTGCGGGCTGCACGCGATGATCTGGAACGCCGCGTTCATGACCTTAAACTGACGCGTCAGGTGACTATGCAGTCGCTGCCGTCCATCCGTTTGGTGCAGGAAAACGACAAATCTCTGGTGACCAAGATCAACTCCACGCTGATCAACACAGTGCCTTTGTGGGAAACGCAATTGGCACAAGCTGTGACAATCCAACGTTCCGCCGAGGCTGCCGTTGCCGTGCGCGAAGCCAATGATCTGACGAACGAATTGCTGACAGCAAACGCGGAAAACCTGCGCTCTGCCAACAAGATGATCCGCACCGAAATGGAACGCGGTGTGTTTGACATTGAGGCCATCAAAAAGGCCAACGCAGACCTGATCGGCACGATTGAAGAAAGCCTGCAGATTGCCGATGAAGGCAAGCGAAAGCGCGCCGAAGCCGAAGTCGAGCTGAAGAACATGGAAGCCGAACTCAAGGCGACCTTGTCTGCCGCCAAAGCACGCGGCACAGCATCCGGCCACAACATCGGCTCCGCCGCTGGCGCGGAGTAACGATTTGATCCTGAACGCAGGCGGAAAATTAGGGAAAGTCTTGGGTCTTATGGCTCTGCTGACCCTTGCCGCCTGCGATCAACAAATTGGCGAGACAGGATTAGACAATTCGCCTGCGCCGCAGGTGCGCCCCGCCTTCAACCCGACGCAAACGGCCCCTGTCCAATGGCGTCCTGCCATTCGATCTGACGAAAGCCGCGCATTGTCGGTGTATTTCAGGCGCCTTCAGAACGACCTAAAAACGCGCGGGCTTTTGCGTACCGATGGCGGTGGGCCGGACACCACATTTACCGACACAGTTTTGGCGCGCAATTTCGTGCGTATCGCGCTGTTTGATGAATTCGTGATGACACCAACAGGCCTGCGCGCCCAGCCGACCGTCAGCCGCCTGCGCCGCTGGGAACAGCCCGTGAAATTCACTGTTCGATACGGTGCAACAGTCCCTGAAAACCAACGCACCGAAGACAGCCAAAACATCCGCAACTACGTGTCCCGTTTGGCGCGTGTCGCAGGGCACCCCATGTCGATGAGCGACACGGACCCGAATTTTCACGTGCTGATCCTCAATGAGGACGACCGTTTGGGCTTTGAGAGCGACCTA
>JAHBAO020000363.1 GCA_018500065.2 Octadecabacter sp.
CGCACGGACATATCGGGCACAATACCCTCAAGCTTGCGATCTTCGCTGAGCATGGCAATGCCCGCTTTGATCGCCTCCTGCGGATTTGACGGCAGAAAATCTTTGCCCTTGTAGGTCATCGCCCCTGCTGTCACGGCATCAACGCCAAATATGGCGCGTGCAGCCTCGGTGCGGCCTGATCCAAGCAATCCTCCCAAACCGACGATTTCGCCTCGATGAATGGTCATGTTGAGGTGCGGCAGACGGTTCCCCGTAGAGATGGCCTTGGCAGCGAACAGCAATTCACCAACCTGTTTTTGCCCACCGCCCAACTCCGTGACACCAGCCGCTTCGATATCTCCCATATTGCGGCCCAGCATGTCCGCTATCAGTTCCAGTTTGGACGTGTCCGGAATGCTGCGCGTTCCAACGGTTTGACCGTCACGCATGATCGTGACGCGATCACAGACAGCAAACAACTCGTCCATGAAATGCGAGATATAAAGGACAGTCACACCAGAATCTCGCAACGCACGGACAACGTCGAACAGTGTTTTTACTTCTGTCGCATCCAGCGATGAAGTCGCTTCATCCATAATAACCAGCTTGGCATCAAGCGAAACTGCGCGTGCGATGGCGACAAGTTGTTGAATGGCGGTCGAGTAGGACCCAAGCGGCGCTTTGACGTCAATATCGACGCCAAAGCGCGTCAGAATTTCGCGGGTGCGGCGATGCGCCTTTGGCCAGTCAACCAGTCCAGACTTGCGTCTTGGCTCATAGCCCAGCGTGACATTCTCCGTCACACTGCGTTGTGGAACGAGATTGAGTTCCTGATAGATCGTCGCGATTCCAATATGCTGGGCTTCGCGGGGGCTTGAGATGTGGATGTCTTGCCCGTCAAATTGGACGGACCCTTCATCGCGGCGGTAGACGCCGGTCAAAATTTTGATGAACGTAGACTTTCCTGCTCCATTCTGCCCGATAAGGGCATGAACTTCGCCGGGTTTTACGTCCAGCCCAGCAGATCGCAAGGCGGCCACACCGGCAAAGGACTTATTGATACCTTGCATTTTGACAAGCGAACTCACTGGAATACCTCTCATGGCGGGGCTCAAGACAATCTTGGAGTGAACAGGGGCCGCACCAGCAGCCCCCGTTCTGGGAGTCTTTAGTAAGCTGCATCAATATGTTCGGCAGCATTTTCAATTGTGAAAACACGGTCTTCGACCTTGACCCATGGCTCGATTTCTTCGCCAGCGGCATAACGTGTCATCACATCACAGGCCAAAGGGCCAAAGAACGGGGAGCTTTCCACAGAAACGCCCATTTTTCCATCAATGATCGCTTGAAGCGCGTCGCGCGTGCCATCAATGGAAATGACCAAAACGTCCTCGCCCGGAACACGCCCGACCAATTCTAACGCCTGGATCGCACCGATCGCCATCTCGTCGTTGTGCGCATAGACGATGTTCACATCTGGATGCGCCTGCAACAGCGTTTCCATAACCTGACGGCCTTTGTCGCGTGCAAAATCGCCCGCTTGGGATGCAACAATTGTCATGTTGTCATGCTGCGCGATAAAATCATCAAAACCTTGGCGGCGGTCATTGGCAGGAGAAGACCCTGTTGTGCCTTCAAGTTCAACAATGATGCCGGCTTCGCCATCGAAGTTGGCGACGGTCCATTCAGCTGCACGACGCCCCTGCTCGACAAAATCGGAGCCAAGAAAGGCTACGTAGTCAACACCGGCCTGCGCCACTTCAGGGTCTACCGAGCGGTCGACGAGGAAGGTAGGGATACCAGCGGCGCGTGCGCGGAAAACAGCAGGCAACAATGGCTTCTCTTCGCGTGGTGGCAAGAACAAGACGTCGATGCCTTGTGCAATCATGCTGTCCACATCAGCGACCTGCTTGGCAGCAGAACCAGCCGCGTCAGTCGTGATTAAGTTCCAGCCACACGTTTCAGCAGTATCCACAAAGGATTGCGTTTCTGCGATGCGCCAGGGGTTGTTGGATTCCATCTGCGGAAAGCCGACAGTGTATGTGTCCTTCTGTTGCAAAGGCGGTAAATCCTGCGCCGATGCAACTGTGGCTACGATACCAAATGCGATGGCCGTTCCCATCAAAATTCTACGTTTCATGTGTTTTCCTCCACTATGATTACGGCGTTTGTTTGCCGCTTCTTTTTGGGTCATCCCCAATTCAGATAGGATGTCTGCTTGTGCAGATACCCATCAAACCCGTACTTGCCGTCTTCGCCGCCAAGCCCAGAATGTTTCCAACCTGTGTGAAATCCCTGCACCTGCTCACCGTTTGCACGATTCAGATAAAGCTCCCCGAATTTCAGCTCATAAGGCGCGCGCATCAGACGCTTCAAATCTCGTGTGAACAAAAACGCCGACAGGCCGTATTCTGTATCATTGGCCAGTGCCACAGCCTGCTCAAAGCTATCGACGCGCATGGCTGGAACCACGGGGCCAAAGACTTCTTCGCGAATTACGGGCGAAGATGCGTCACGTACCTCAAGAACAGTGGGTGCGTACCAATGACCTTTTTTGTATTTGCCATCGGACAGTGGCCCACCTTTCAACAAAACTTCAGCGCCCGCATCGATGCTGCGCTTGACCTGATCTGCAATTTTGTCGACCTCAAACCCGCTGACCTTCGGGCCCATGTCGGGGCTGTTCATCGGATCGTCGATCACCAATGCGCGTGACGCGGCTACAAATTTCTCGAGGAATTCATCTGCGATATCTGAATGCAGATACATACGTTCATTGCACGTACAAATCTGACCGCAATTTGTGTAGCGGGCTGTGACCGCCGCGGTCACAGCGGCATCAATGTCCGCATCCTCCATGACGATGAACGGGGCTTTCCCCCCCAACTCAAGGCGAAGAATTTTCAAACCGTCTGCGCCGGCGCGAAAGATCTCCTGCCCTGCTCGGGTGCTGCCGGTCATCGTGACCATATCCGTCAGCGGGCTTTCAACCATCGCCTGCCCGACCACCCTGCCACGCCCGGTCACAACATTAAGGACGCCCGGAGGTATCCCAGCCCGCTCCGCCATGCGGGCCAGCTCTAGTCCGGACAATGGCGTAATTTCGTGAGCTAGAAGAACAAAGGTGTTGCCTGCCACAAGTGCAGGACCAATCTTGCGTGCGGCCAGTGCCGAAGGATAATTCCAAGAAGTTAGCCCAACGACTACACCGTGCGGATGGGACCGGATGTGAATTTCTTCATTCAGGTTGTCCGAAGGCATTATGTCACCTTCGATCCTGCGCGCATTTTCAGCGGCGTAGCGTAGAAAGTTCAGTACCGCGCCGATTTCGCCGCGCGCCTGATCAATTGGTTTGCCCTGTTCGGCGGTAACAACGACTGCCAGATGATCAGCATTTATCTCAACCTCATTGGCAAAGGCGTAGACCAATTTTCCACGTTCAACAGCCGTCAAAGCGGCCCAAACGGGTTGCGCTTTTTTCGCTGCCTCTAGTGCATCAAGCGCGTCCTGCTGTGTTCCTTCGGGAATGGTCGCGATCACCTGCTCATTGGCAGGATTTTCTACCTCGATTCGTGCCCGTCCGTTTGCAGAAATCCACTTCCCCCCGATGAACATCGCGCGGTCACCAAAAGCTGGGTTTTCCGTATCGGTCTTTTGCATAACTGCGTCCGCTCCATACTGAGTGCCATCAAACGAATCTAACGCTTACTAATAAGTAATAATAAAATAACTGCGTCAACAAATATTATTAGAAATAGACATTTGCCTTCGCTACAGATAGGCGCTAATCTTCCATAAATGTCACCGGAGAGAATTTTGTGAGCGACGCGCGGCCCTCTAAAAAAACCCATACGGGCATGGGAAAAGTTGCTGGCCGTCAAAGAGTTACGATGCAAGACATTGCGCGAGCGGCAGGATGTTCGCAGCCTACCGTTTCCTTTGTTCTTAACGAAAATGATTCCGCCAAAATTTCAGAGGCAACAAAAACGCGAGTGTTCGAAGTGGCCCGCGAGCTTGGATATGAATTTTCACTAAAACCGACTTCAAAGCTGACCAAGAGTGGTCCATCGAGTCTCTATATTGACGGGCCGATTGCATTTGTTGTTGATAATCTGGCCACCAGTCCCGAAGGGGTTCACGCGTTTGACGGTGTAATGCAGGCCGTGCGGCAGACCGAGAACGTCGTGATGCTTGCCGAAACCCGCAATGATCCCGTTCACGAGGAGAAAATTCTACGCCAATTTCTGGATCAAGGTGTTGCTGCGATCATTTTCGCATGTGTTTTTACGCGGCATGTCACGCTACCCGATATCCTTAA
>JAHBAO020000219.1 GCA_018500065.2 Octadecabacter sp.
CATATTAATGCGCTCTACCCAAATGTCGAAATGGGCTCGACTGTATACCTGTATTCAGCTTCGGAAAGCGTCATTTCGACGGGTTAGCTTATCGACCTCAAATTCAACAGGTTCGGATGAGAGGGATCGAGTTCTCTGTGACATTCCGCAGAGAGCAATCCAAAGGTTAAGCTTGTTGAGCCTCTTGGCGAATGCAAATAGCGCGACTATCCGCGGTTCTGAGAGGAAGCGGTGTGGTCTCGACGGGACCCTTGTGCATATACCAATAGCAGTTATCCTCTGGGCGCAGGAACGCCGACATAAGATCTTGGTTAGGGCCTGCGATAGCGATGACTTCGTCTGGAATGGGCGGTGTTGGATTCTCATCTTGGGGATCAGACATTTGGACCGTGCAAGCGGCTAGTACCGGGATAAATGTCAGTACCGCAGCGTTTCGAATGGACATTTTGAAACTCCTTGATCGTAATTCCTGTTGTGAGGTTGATATGTCGTGTCGCTAGAAGAACGCAATCAATACTGCCCCCAAACATGGAAACCGCGCGATCGAGTGGTTCTAAGGTGACGAATTCTGTCGAATTCTATGGGCTTACGCGCAAATTGAATGGGCCGTCATTTTTCTCTTGAAGCTCTAGTTACTGTAGAGGTTATCTTCATGGTCTAAATGCGAATCTGAGGATTTTCCATGCCACATGATGCTGCCCACCACAATCACGACCATTCTGTCTCATCATCCGAAACCGGCGCAAGTTGCTGCGGAGGGGAGGCTGTCACGCCAACGCAGGTCAAGGCCTCCGATGGGCTGAGTTTTCACGTCAGCGGTTTGGATTGCGCTGAAGAGGTCTCGATCCTTAATCGGGTCGTAGGGCCCGAGGTTGGTGGAATCGAGTACCTCGCTTTTGACGTGATCAATGCGCGGATGACGGTGATCGACGGCAGCAAGTCTATTCCGGCGGAAAAAATCATAAAACTTGTCAGCACAACCGGCATGATCGCGAAACCTTGGAATGCCGAGGATGCCAGTGCGGATCAGGCCGCGCATCTAAAGACCCAAAAACGCTTTACAGCGATGAGTGGCGGGTTCTGGGCGGCAGGATTCATCTATCATATCGTGGAAACAGGGTTCGGTGGCGCGATTGGCTTGTTTTCCGGCCACGGCGAATCTGCAATGCCAATGGCTGAAATCGGACTGTTTGCGGTCGCAATCCTGTTTGGGGTTTGGCTTGTCGCACCTAAAGCATGGTCATCAGCGCGCAGGCTCTCTCCGGATATGAACCTTTTGATGGTCGTGGCCGTCGCAGGTGCGATCGGCTTGGGCGAATTCTTCGAGGCCGCCACGGTGGCATTCTTCTTCTCATTGTCGCTGTATCTGGAAAGTTGGAGCGTCGGGCGAGCCCGCAACGCCGTTTCAGCGCTTCTCGATCTCGCGCCACCGACAGCGCGGGTGCTCTATGACGATGGGAGCGAAGCTGACGTTCCCGCCGCAGCCGTTTCTATCGGCGCACAGTTCATCGTGCGTGGTGGCGATCGAATTGCGCTCGATGGCGAAGTTGTGAGCGGAGCTGGGGCAGTCGACCAGGCCCCTATCACTGGCGAAAGTGCCTTGGTGCCGAAAGAAGCTGGCGACGATGTCTATGCTGGCACAATCAATGGCGAAGGCACGCTAACTGTGCGCGCAACGAAGTCCGCTTCGGATACCGTTTTGTCCAAAATCATCCGCATGGTGGGTGATGCCCACTCGCGCCGGGCTGAGGTTGAACAATGGGTAACAAAGTTCGCCCGCATCTACACACCCATCGTGATGATTTTAGCTGTTGTCATCGCGCTGGTGCCACCGTTGCTGGGCGGCGACTGGGGCTTCTGGTTCTATAATGCTCTCGTCCTTTTGGTCATTGCCTGCCCATGTGCTCTGGTAATTTCAACACCAGTCTCGATCGTCGCCGCCCTTGCCGCATCAGCCCGCAATGGTGTTTTGATCAAAGGAGGCGCCTATGTCGAGGCTCCTGGCCGTACGACGGCACTTGCGATGGACAAGACGGGAACGATTACAATGGGGGAGCCGGAAGTCGCAGCGGTTTACCCGATTGGCAATACGTCGGAGCGCGAACTCTTGATGCGCGCGGCGGCGCTTGAAGCGCGATCTTCCCACCCGCTCGCGCGGGCAATCCTGAGCCGTGCCGAGCAAGATAGCCTTTCCTATGCTCCCGCTGACAATTCCCGCACTGTCCCAGGTCGTGGATTGGAGGGCGAGATGGACGGTCAATCAATCTGGCTGGGGTCTGATCGTTTTGCAGAGGAGAAAGGGTTCGGATCCAACATTCCGTCTGATCTGCGCGACCGGATCGAAGGGGCGGGAAACACGCTCGTCGCGGTCGGGGACAGTACTGGCGTAAGTGGCCTGCTGGAACTGCGTGACCGGATCCGGCCTGATGCAAAAGGCATCGTTGCGCAGTTGCATGCGCAAGGGGTCAAGAAGATCGTGATGTTGACAGGTGACAACGCAGCAACGGCGAGGGCTGTTGCTGCCGAAGTGGGCATAGACGAGGTGCGCGCCGAACTTCTGCCCGAGGACAAGGTTACCGCAATCGAGGAATTGGTGGCGCAGTACGATACCGTCGCAATGATCGGGGACGGCGTGAACGATGCCCCTGCAATGGCGCGCGCCCATTTCGGCATCGCCATGGGGGCCGTGGGATCGGATGCGGCAATTGAAACGGCTGACATCGCGCTCATGACGGACGACATCGGGAAGGTGCCTTGGTTGATCGGACATTCCCGCCGGACCATGTCGATCATCAAACAGAACATCGGTCTGTCCCTTGCCACCAAGGCTGTCTTTGTCGTGGCAACGGCCTTCGGCATGGCATCAATGTGGGGCGCTATCGCCGCTGATGTCGGGGTTTCGCTCATCGTGGTGGCCAATGCTTTGAGGTTGCTGAAGGCCCGTGACGAGACGCGCGGCCCACGCGGTGGGGAACGGATTGGTGAAGAGATGGCGAAGAGTGCATTGGCACACGGACACTAAAGATTGACCTAAAAGTCCCATGGGGAGGGTAAGCGGCTTGAGGTTATTGGATTGGATTGACCGTGGCATTCGCGGCATTGGCGTCGTGACTGCATGGCTGACAGTTGTTTCGATTGCCGCATACGGTGCGCTCCAGATGCTGGATCGCAAGCTCCAGCTTGGTGTGTCGAGTTACTTGCCGGACCTGTCCACGTCACTGTTGTTCATCCTGATCTTCATGACCTTCGGCTATACTTATCTGCGCGACGGTCACGTCCGCGTGGATGTCCTTCGCAGACATTGGTCCGCGCGCCGCATTGCCTGGGTCGAAATCATTGGTGGCCTGTTTGTCCTTCTGCCGCTTGCCGCCATCCTGACCTATTACGGATGGGACGGCTTAATGCGCACGACGAAATTCGCGGAAACCCAAGTTTGGGCCCAACGCATTGCGGGGGTTGTCGGCCCTATCTTGTTGGCTCTTGCGGGGGTGATCGTGGTCTTGCGCAACATCGCCTTTCTGGCGGGGAAACGTGCGCAGGGCGCTCCGGAACAATCGGGCGGACTGCACAATGGTGAATGAGGTCCTCACGGTTGCTATGCTGGTCGTGATGGCGATCGGCGTCTTCAGTGGCTTTCCGGTCGCTCTGGTGCTGGCGGGGACCGGCTTTTTGGGATTTGTGGCCGCGGTTTGGGTCGATATCACGGATTTTCAGCATCTGGGGCTGATCTATCTGCGGGCACGCGGTGTGTTGACGAATGAAACAGTCCAGTTCACCAGCGTTCCGATGCTGATTTTTCTTGGTCTGATCCTGAATGCCAGCGGGGTTGCCGAAACCATGTTTCGCTTGCTGGGGCGTCTTCTTACAGGCGTTCCGGGTCGCTACGCCATTGCAACTCTGTTGATCGGCCTCGTGCTCGCGCCAGCCGCCGGGGTCATCGGCGCTTCGGTCATCACGGTGGCGCTGGTCGCCTATGCCCCGATGATGGCCTCCGGCTACGCACCGCGAACCGCGGGTGCCGCTGTCGCGGCCTCCGGCGCATTGGGCGTCGTGTTTCCACCCGCCGTGATGTTGTTCTTCATCTCGAACGTGTTCTATCTGCGTATCGGGTTGATGTACGTGGCCCTGATCGTGCCTGTTCTTTTGATGGTCCTGGCCTTCGCGATCTACTTTGCCGTCACCTTGCGAAAAACCGTTGAAATCCCCGTGGACGCGCCTAAGACCAATCTTGTGCCAGACCTTTTGTTCGTGCTCGCATCTGTCGCTGTCATAGCATCCATTCCACTGAGCATTGTTCTGGGCTTTGCAACGC
>JAHBAO020000055.1 GCA_018500065.2 Octadecabacter sp.
ATTGTCGTAGGCAGGACCACCAACAGCACCGAGCAATACAGCGTCAACTTCTTGCGCTTTGGCCATTGTGTCATCGTGAAGTGGCACACCGTGCGCGTCGTAGGCAGCGCCGCCAACCAAATCTTCGGACACGTCAAACTGCATGTCACGCTTTGCGCCAAACCATTCAATAACGCGGCGCACTTCCGCCATGACTTCTTGGCCAATGCCATCGCCGGGAAGGATCAAAAGGGAAGGGTTTGACATGGGAATTTTCCTAAGCTGAGATGAGTTGGCTAGCGCCTAGCCCGTCAGACGTGCTGGGTCAAGAAACCAGCTACTGAACCACCGCTTTCATCCCGTCCGCTAGCATGCCCCAAACGCGCCGAACACGCGGTGTGTGGCGCATTGCTTCATGCGCCGTCAGCCAAATCGGAAGCGGCGGAATAGGGAAGCCAACATCAATGACCTCAACCAGCGGATCAGATTTCACGATGTCGAGCTGCGAGAACCCAACACCACAGCCTGCCCGAATAAGCGCCCAAAATGCCGCATTCTCGTCGCATCGAACCTGGAAAAAGTCACGCGTGACCTCAATTCCAGCCTCTCGAAACCCATCGATGATCGTCGTATCTGCATCAAACCCAACAAAGTCATGCTCATGCAAATTCGCACGTGTCACGGCAATCCCTTTGCGCGCCAGATAGGACTTCGCGGCACAGATCGTCAGCGGAATGTCCCCGATGTGTTGGATCACGAGATCAAGTTGTGTCGGGCGATACATGCGCACTGCGATGTCCGCTTCGCGATACAGCAGGTTACGGCTGTCGTCCGAGGGAACCAGCTCAATCGCGATGTCCGGTTCTTGTTCGCGGATATGCGCGATAATGTTGGGCAAGTGGAATTGCGACATCATCACGCTTGCCGTGATCCGGACAGTCCCTTCAATTCGGGCGGATTGCCCTGCGGCGGTTAAGGCGATCTGGCCCATCGCATCGCGCATCGCTTGGGCCGGCCCAACAAGGGCAGCCCCTGTCTCAGTCAATTCAAGCCCCCGCGCCCGCCGCACAAACAGATCCGCGTTGAGTTGTTGTTCTAACGCCTTCATTTGTCGACCCAACGTCGGTTGACTTGCGCCAAGCTTACGCGCTGCGCCAGATAGGGACCCCTCTTCAGCGACCATCAGAAAGGCTTGGATCAAGGACCAATCGGCAGTGGATAGAGCATGAGACATTCATAATTGAATACAAGATCTGCAATTTTAGGCAATTTCAAATCATAATTGAATATACGATTGTCGTCTCAACACAGGAGAACAGACATGGAAAACACTGTACTTATTCTTGGTCCTACGGGGCGCATGGGGCGCAATGCCGCCCTCGCTTTCGAAGCTGCCGGCTGGGAAGTGCGGCTCTTTGATCGTTCCAAAGACACGCTTTGGGATGCTGGATGGGGTGCGTCGGTTATCGTGAATTGCTGGAACCCGCCCTACCCACAGTGGGCCGCAGAGGTGCCAGAGCAGACCGCGCAAATCATTGAGGTTGCCAAAGCAAGTGGCGCGACCGTGATTGTCCCTGGAAACGTCTATGTCTACGGCGAGCAAGCACCCGAACGTTTTGGAAGCGGCACACCTCACCTCGCGACGAACCCGCTTGGGCGTATTCGAATTGATATGGAATCCGCTTATCGGGAATCCGGCGTTCAGACGATTGTTGTACGGGCAGGTGACTACCTAGACACGCAAGCATCAGGAAACTGGTTCGATATGATTATCGCGAAACCCGTCGCCAAAGGCCGCATTTCATACCCGGGCCCGCTTGACTGCCCACATGCGTTTACCTTTTTGCCCGACGTTGCAGACACTATGGTCGCGTTGGCGCAGAAGCGTCCCAAACTTGGCCAATTCGAGGATGTGTCTGTTCCGAGCTACAAACTCACGGGGTATGGTCTTGCGGAGGCGATTTCGGACGTCGTGGGCCAGAAAGTTGATGCTAAGAAAATGGCATGGTGGCCGCTTCGCATTGCAGGATTGGCCTGGCCAATGGGTCGTGCTCTCGTTGAAATGCGCTACCTGTGGGAAAAGCCGCACTACATTGATCCGTCTCGGCATGCTGAACTTTGCAGCGAGGCCCCACAAACACCGCTGCACGACGCATTAGTGCAAGCGCTGAGTTTCCACGTCGACCCAAACGAGGTGGTGCGGACCAGCAGCCAAGCCATCGCCGCCGAGTAACGCCGCTACCGGATCATCCGGTGCGGGCCAGAAAACGCCCGCGCCAGTGACCGTCAATTCACGTGATGGCAATACGTAGGACACGCGCAAGTTTCCCGGGCCATCTTCGGGCCAGTCCGCGGTGTCCAAGGCCGGATCGCCGAATTGATCCTTATCCGCTGCACTTGAAGCGCCGAGACTTTTAGGCGCTGGATCTTGCAGATCAGGATGGCCAAGCATGTTGGCAATACCGTTCCTGATCCCTTCACCGTCAAATGGGTCGGCATTTACGTTTCCGATCAGTATCGGAAGCGCAAAATCCGCATCTATGGTGCCCTCTAGCACGGCCTCCCACACGCGAAGCTCATCCCTGTTGCGCCGCCCGTTGAAGTCCTCAGGTCCGTCGAAAACAGGTGCTGTGGCAGAAAATGCAAGGAGCGATATAACCACGCCTTCAATGTCAATCGGGATGATCCAGTGGCCGGACGAGGAAACGGGCAAGATATTTTGCACCGCCTCAGAAGGGAACGGTGTTCCATCCAACCTTGGCAAGTCCGCACCCGGCACATCGCGCCAACGCAGCCCCGTCAAATCAGCAACGTCTTCGACTTGGATCGGATAACGTGACAGCAATGCCATGCCACCATCCCCGAAAAAGCGCCCATATCCCAACGCATCCCGCGCATCACCTGTGTAACCGTCCCCGTCGACATCTAGACCTGTTTGCACGCCAGCATTCGGGCGCGCGGAGTAGTGAAATTCGTAAGGGGTCTTGAGGCTGTTCGAAAACACCGACATACCAACACCGCCAGCATCAAAATCGAAGTCTGTGAGCAGGAGGACGTCAGGGTTCACGTGGTTCACAACCGCGATGATCGCGGCAATCTGCGGGTCTTCCATCGCGATCAGATCACGCAACAGCAAGCCCGGTCCGTCACGACTAAGCGGGGCCGCAAAGGTCCCAATTCGCAACGCTTGCGACGATTGCGCAACCGCCCCTGTTGCGATGAACACGGAAAATGCGGCAAGCAATAAGCCTAAGCAGGAACCCCATCTTCGTCCTGCGCACGAAGATACGCATGTTCGCGTTGAACGGCGATCATCTGTGCAACGCGCAGCATTGCGATTCCGCGCATAATCATGCTGGCAGGAATGAAGGCCCATGCAGTCATCGTCCAAATTAAAGTGTGTG
>JAHBAO020000314.1 GCA_018500065.2 Octadecabacter sp.
ACTCGAACATGGCGCATCCTTTGCGTCGGTTTCATCGGTGCCCCTGATATAGGGACGATTCAAAGCAGTTTTACCCCAGTGGGCGCAACGCGCTGACTGAGGGCGATCCTTGCAAGTGCAAGGACCGGAAAGGCAATGCTCTCCGGAATTAGGGAGCGTCTAGGGCCGTACGCCTTATGAGTCAAGCGATCCGCGATGCAAAACGCATCGCAGATCGACCGTAAGGTGCGCAGTCTAGGCAGCCAGCGGTGGGGCGATGTCCTTTGCCGCCACGAATTCAACATCCGTGATGCCAATGAAGCCTAGGAAGAATTGCAGGTGTGGCGTCAGAAAGTCGATGCCGGACCCAATCTCTGTGCCACCTGACGCAACCGTGACGATTGCTTTTTTACCCTCCAGCAGCCCCTTTGGGCCCTCAGCAGTATAGGCGAATGTCACGCCCGGACGCGCAACAAGGTCCATCCACGCCTTGAGCGATGCGGGCGAGGCAAAGTTGTAGACGGGCGTGCCGATCACAATCGTATCGGCGGCCTGAAGTTCGGCAACCAAAGTATCAGAGAGCGCAAGGCGGTCTTGGTCGTCGCTGCTGCGCGCTTCTGGGTCGGTCAAGCGGGCGTCGGCCCAAGGGCCGTTAATCTGGGGCAGCGGCGTGGCGGCAAGATCGCGGTATGTAACTGTGCCGCCCAAGTCAGCCACCAGTTTCGCAGACGCCGCGCGGCTGATGCTGGTTGTTAGGTTGGCGGATGCATCGATGTGAAGAATATGTGTCATTTTAGCCCTCATGAATGTGTGATCGCCCACATATGGCTTTTGCGCAATTGAACGCTATACTGTAATTTGAACAGGTCATGTTCATTTTTGCACAGGAGCCGATATGGACAACTGGGATGAAATTCGCACCGCATTTCAGGTCGCCAATGTCGGCACCGTCAGCGGGGCCGCTGACGCGCTGGGCGTTCACCATGCAACGGTCATTCGCCACATTGATGCGCTTGAACAGCGCCTCGGGGTAAAGCTGTTCCAACGCCATCCACGTGGCTACACCGCGACCGAAGCGGGGCAAGACCTAATGCAAGTCGCCGCCGCAACGGATGACCAGTTCACCCAGTTGGCAGGGCGTATTCGCGGCCGGGGCGAAGGAGTTTCCGGTGACTTGGTTGTCACGTCTTTGGTGATGCTTTCGCCGCTCCTTACGCCAGTCTTGGCGAAATTCCGATGCGAGAACCCGGATTTGACTGTCCGCTTTCTAACTGGGGATCGTTTGTTTCGTCTTGAATACGGCGAGGCGCATGTCGCGGTCAGGGCCGGTGTCGCGCCTGATCAGCCGGACAATGTTGTGCAGCCGTTTTTCAAACAAAACCTGCATCTGGTAGCGGCACCTTCATATTTGAAACAACACGGGCTGCCCAAAGGGGTCGATGATTTGCCCAACCACTGGTTTGTCGGTCATGAAAGCGATGACAATCGCGCGCCGTTCAACCGTTGGCTTACGCAGCAGGTTCCCGCAAGTCGTATCGTATACCGAACGACGGACGCGCGCGCGATGGTGGATGCTGTCTTGGCCGGAGCTGGCATTGGGTTCCTGGGCACATGGCAGTTGGAGCAGAACCCCGATCTGGTTGAGGTCATGCCAAGTCTTGAAGAGTGGTCAAGCTCGGTGTGGCTTGTGACCCATGTCGATCTGCACCGCACAACAAAAGTTCAAACGTTTCTGAAGTTCCTCAAGGAAGAGGCGAAGGGCTGGAGCGCTTAATCAAGCAGCGCCAGAACCAAGGCCGTATATCCAACCATCATGGACTGGTTCCAAGCCTCCGCCGACGTTAAGCTGGCTACACTGTCCGGCAACACAGTTACGGTTTGTGGTTCTGAAAAGTACCCGCCACTCAAGTTGCCTGCCCAATAGGGCGCAATCAAGCCGCCGCCCACCGTTACGTTGGCCTCAACCAGTTTTGTCCGCTGGGTCAGCGCACCCGAGTGGATCGTAACGTCCCATATCTGGGACAGGTCTGTCTGATCAGTGGGTGCATCCCGATACAAAAGATCGAACATCAAGGACGGTTGCAGGTCCGTATACCGTGTTTCGCAAATCGTATCGGACCTACGAATGGCCCGGTCCGCACCGCGACAGATGCCGACTGAATTCGCAATGTAGAACGCCTGAAACGGTTCATAGTTCGACGTGTAAGACACGACGTGCGTCGCAGTTCCATCGTTCAGAAGCGTCTTGCATAATTCGGAACATCCAATCCATTGCGACCCCTCACCGTCATACCTTAGGCCGATAATGCCGTCCTCTGGTACGCGAACTGGCAGCACGGCTGACTGGGATGCGGCGATGTTTCGTGCCGTTTCACGACCGTCGGGCCCCACCTTAAACGCGGCATCAAGTGCGCTGGCACATAAAACCGCAAAAACCGCCGCGATAAGCGCGGATGCCTTTGTGGTGAAGCGGTGCTTCATTGCGCCAAACATCACCCGCCACGGCACCAAGACGGCAGCGAGCGGGACAGCGACATACATCAAAATAGAAAGCGGTAAACCGACAATGGAAATCGCCAACAAAATGAAAACGTCAGGTCCCGCGTCCGTAAGGACCAAGATCGCAAGACCCAAGGTCACCCAAATGCCGAAGTCCGCAAACCGCCGTATGGACGTCCAGTTCACAGGTTCGTGGCCTTGGGCATTTGGATCTAAGCGGGGAAATTTGGGGCGTAAATGGATCGTCATGCACCAAACGTCCCACAGGTATGGGGCTTGGGTATGGCCCAATCGTGGTTAATTCTTGGATGGGTGAGACGGCGCATTGTCCAGTTCTACGGCGAGAAACCTTTCAAAATCGTCAAGGTTAACGGCCTCAAATTGCCCAAAGCTTTGCATCCAGATCGACGCCTCACGCATCGCGTCCGGCTCAAGCTTGCACCACTTCACGCGCCCGCGTTTTTCTTGGGATATCAGCCCGGCTGCCGTCAAAACCCCAAGGTGTTTTGAAATTGCAGCCAATGACATCTCGAACGGCTCGGCAACATCGGTCACGGCCATATCGTCCTCAAGCAGCATCGCCAAAATCGTGCGGCGGGTGGGGTCGCCAAGGGCGGCAAAAACGGTATCAAGGGGCATAGCCATGCCTGTATTGAGCGCAAGAAGTACGAAACGTCAACCAAATGGTTGAATATCGGTTTTCGCTGCGCTGCGACATTTTGCGCGCGTCCCCTTCTTCATCTTGGCGAAAAAACTCAAATAAAACATATGCATGGCTTATCTAACCTCCGCGTTGACTCCTAACTTCACACCCCCTAGAACACCGCCAACCAAGGAAGGGGCTCTGTGTTGTCCGATCCGTCTAACCAAAAAGATCCGGCCGATCGCCTCAAGGCGCTCGAAGACAGGATCGCAGCGGCCAAAGGCGAGGACAGAAAGCCCCACTCCGAGGAGCATTATTCGCAGGCCAATATGGCATGGCGCATGGTGATCGAATTAGTGGCCGGTCTCGGGATCGGTTTTGGCATCGGGTACGGTTTGGACGTTTTGTTCGGCACCACGCCCATCTTTATGGTGCTGTTCATATTCTTCGGGCTCGCAGCCGGTGTGAAAACCATGATGCGGTCCGCGGCAGAGATGCAAAACGAAGCGTTGGCCAAGCAGGCTGACAAAGGCGAGGAAGACTGATGGCAGACGAAGCACACGGCGAAGAAGGCGGCTTGGCCTTTCACCCCCTTGATCAGTTCGAAGTTCACCGCCTGTTCGGCGAAGGTCCAATTCACTGGTACACCATCACCAACGTCACAATGTGGATGGCGATTGCTGTCGTTTGTATCGTTCTGTTGCTGGTTATTGGCACGCGCAAGCGCGCTGTTGTCCCGACACGTACACAGTCCATCGCCGAAACGCTTTATGGGTTCGTCTACACAATGGTCGAAGACGTAACGGGCAAAGACGGGATCAAGTTTTTTCCCTACATCTTTACCCTGTTCATCTTCATCTTGATCTCGAACTTCCTTGGCCTGCTGCCAATGTCGTTTACAACAACATCGCACATCGCGGTCACAGCGATCCTTGCTTTCGCAGTCTTTTTCACGGTTACCATCATTGGTTTCGTAAAGAACGGCGCGGCTTTCTTGGGTCTCTTCTGGGTCTCTTCAGCGCCACTGGCGCTGCGTCCGATCCTCGCGATCATCGAGGTCATTTCCTACTTCGTCCGTCCGGTCAGCCACTCCATTCGTTTGGCGGGTAACCTGATGGCGGGTCACGCTGTTCTCAA
>JAHBAO020000252.1 GCA_018500065.2 Octadecabacter sp.
ATCGCGCGGGCCGCGTCGTCGTTGCCCGGGATGATGTAATCGATGCCCGCTGGGGAACAGTTGGTGTCGACAACAGCGACAACCGGGATGCCCAGCTTGTTGGCTTCTGCGATGGCCAGGTCTTCTTTGTTGACGTCGATGACGAACAACAGGTCAGGAACGCCGCCCATTTCGCGGATACCGCCCAAGGACGCTTCAAGTTTGCCCTGCTCACGCTCCATGCCAAGACGTTCTTTCTTGGTGAGGCCTTCAAAGCCGCGTTCCGCAGCTTCGTCGATCGCTTTCAGGCGCTGAATGGACTTGGAAACAGTCTGCCAGTTGGTGAGCGTGCCGCCCAACCAACGGTGGTTCATGTAGAACTGAGCGGACTTTTCAGCCGCTTCTTTGATTGGCGCTTGTGCCTGACGCTTGGTGCCAACGAACAATACGCGGCCGCCCTTAGCGACAGTTTTCTGAACGATATCCAGCGCTGCGTCCAACATTGGAAGCGTCTGTGTCAGGTCCATGATGTGGATGCCGTTGCGGGCGCCGTAGATGAATTCTTGCATCTTCGGGTTCCAGCGTTGCTTCTGGTGGCCGAAGTGTACGCCTGCTTCAAGCAGTTGGCGCATGGTAAACTCTGGAAGAGCCATGTGTAGTTCCTTTCCGGTTTCATTAGCCTTGGACGGGGGTATCAGCTTTCGCCAACCGGTGGATGCCTTGGGATTTCTCCCCAAGTTACCCGCCCCCGTCTGGGGATTTCGTGTGGCGCGTATAGAACGGGGCTGGGGCCCGCGCAACCCCTGCCCCGCATATGTTTTTGCTTAAAGGAAAACCCGCTCAACCACCCAGTAAGCACCGATCAGGGCGATTCCGATGCTTGCAGGCATTGCAACCATGTGGCGATAGGTTTCAAACCGTTCTACCGCACAAGACGCAGCACACAGGCCGGACAAGGCCGCAACCATGAACAACAGCGGTAGATAGGCCTCAACCGCTTCTGGTCCCATCGCTGAAACGGGGATGACTGCCAATGGCACGACCAAAACGGCGATGACCATATAGACCCAAGCCGCCGTTTTGTTGACCTTGCCGTCCTCGGACAGACGGATCGCAGTCACCACGATGATAAACGCAATCGCGATGCACAAAAGCTGGCCCAGCTCGACGCCGATGTTAAAGCCCAGCAACGCGGGCAGAACGGCACCATCTGGCAGGCCATAGGCGGTCAGAACCGAGGCGAACCCCAACCCGTGCAGCAAACCAAAACAGAAAATAATCGCGGGCCGCCACGGGTTCAGACCATCGGTAAAGATGTTCTCAACAGCGACGTAAACAATGGATGCCGCAATGATACTTTCAACGATCCACATGTGCTCGTCAGGAATGTTGACATACCCCATCGTCGCCAGCGCCAATGTCACTGTGTGCGCGGCCGTGAATGCCGTCACTTGCCAAAGCAGCGGGCGCATTTTGACCGACAAGAAGAACAGGCCCAAAACAAACAGAATGTGATCCAGACCAAGTGGAACGATGTGTTCGACACCGACAGGAATAAAGCGAACGAATGCCTCGCCGCCCGACATTTCATTGCCACCGCTTAGCGACACAGGATCCGTCAAACCGCCGCCGGACAAATAGCCATCCCAGCCGCCTTCAACGCCCATCTGACGCAGCACCAGCACACCGTACTCAGACGGCCATTCGATCTGCATGTCCTCAGCGCCACTTGGCAGCGTGCCTTGGAACACCAATGTTGACTGGCGCACAACGTCGATATCGCCAACGGCTGGTACGTCAAATGACGTCAGCGACAACGCAACCTGCTCACCGCCCGACAGAACGGTAATTTCTTGCGCCATTGTTGACCAATAGGCCTCCATTTGTGCGCCAAAGGCATCAGGTTCCAGCGCGCGCAGGTCATCATAGACGTCGGCTTCTGGTGCGGCTTCGGTGTCTTCCAAACCGTCCAGATCAATGCCGGCCACGATGCTCTCGAAATTGCCTTCAAGGCTAAACGTGATCTGGTCACCAACGACCTCCATATCGCCAATCGTTGGCAGGACTTCATGGGCGCTTGCGAATGACGCTAGCGTGATCCAGATCAGGGCAGCCATTGACACCACCCGCGCGAGTGTCACCTTAGTCTCAACCCAAACGGAGTCTCCCATGCGCATTCTTGCCATCCTTCTTTTATCTTTTGTGGCCCTACCCGTTCAGTCCCATGAATTCTGGATCGAACCGGAGGCGTACCAAATTGATCTAGACGGTAGAATAAGCGGTGAGTTGACCAATGGGCAAGAGTTCGCGGGTTCGAATCTCGCTTTTCTGCCGCAGCGCTTTACGCGGTTCACCGTCGCGGCAGGACTGCGTCAGGGCAACGTCGAGAACCGCCTTGGCGCGCGTCCCGCATTGGACATCGCGCCACTGGCTGAGGGGTTGAACGTCATTAGCTACCAATCGCAGATGGCGACCATTGGGTATGCGCAATGGGCTAAGTTTGTGACCTTCGCAGAGCACAAAGACTTTGCCGACTATGAAGCCATTCACGACGCACGCGGTCTGCCCCGCACCGGGTTCACCGAAGGCTACTGGCGATTTGCCAAGACCCTTGTCGGGGTTGGCAATGCACTTGGCCGCGACTTTCGCACGGGCCTCGCGACAGAATTCGTCGCGCTGGATAACCCCTACACAGATGATCTAAGCAACGGCTTTCGCGTTCGGCTTTACTACCTCGATGACCTGCGCCCTGATGCGCAGGTTGAACTGTTTGAAAAGGCACCGGACGGCACCGTCGAAATCACCCTGCACCGCACAGACCCAGACGGCATCGCCACGCTGCCCGTAAAAGCGGGCCACAGCTATTTGGTAGACGCTGTGGTGCTGCGCGAACCCAATCCGGACCTCATCGGGGACGCCGACATCCAATGGGAAACCCTCTGGGCCGCGCTGACGTTTGGTGTGCCTGAGTAACGCACGTCAGCGCGGCCCACTTCGCTGATTTACAGCACCGCCGCGAACGTTTGTTGTTGGCTTTCCAAAAACGTTCCAGAACGGCATAGGTTCTGGGAGGGGTTTTTGATCGTGAACGTCGGTATGGTTTGCAGGCGTGTCAGAAACAGCAGTTTTTGAACGTCCTAAAAAACAGTAGAGTGGCCATCATTTCTGCCGTTGCCCTTAACTACCAAGTGACACCACGTGTCCTAAGCACCTGTTGCGCGATACTTACTGAGTTATAGCGGGTCGGACTTCTGACCACTGATAATAAAGAAGAATCCGTCATATGGGGATATATCAAACGGTTCCAGCGTTCTGAAAATGCGGCAGCATTTTGCATGTTGCGCCGCACGTTCCTTGCTCTTTGTGCAGACAGCGGATGTGTCCCGCCCTGCTCTATTATTTGACTGGCCTGCGCCCATGAATTCTGACGTTCATGATATTCGATGTAATCTCTTAGCAAAGACGGGTCATCGCCCTGCAGCAGAATATAGGTTGCAAACTCATCAACAGTTTCTTCATTGGCGAAGTTTGGCAGCCCCCAAAGGTTTAGAAGAGAATGGCCAATCTCATGGAAAAGTGTGCCAATGACCATCCCTACAGACTGGTTTTCACCAGCAGCAAACAAGAGCTCTGAGCACAAAACAATGTCGCCTGTTGAGACAACAGAATAGGCATTAGCTTGTCCGCAACTCTCGATTGAGAGCTTAAAGTCAGGTGCTTGAAAAGTGGTTTCCACGTACTGATCGGCTAACCGCAGTAAGTCTGTCAGGCCGCGACGAAACTGCGGATCCATACGGTCTGGCACTATCACACTAACATTGTATTGCTTAGAGTTCAGCATGCTGAAACTGTTATCTAAAATCAGATAATATGTCCCGGGGGCTGATACAGGCACAGTGAAGTTAATACGCTGTCGTGTTCTATTCATCCCCAAACAGTTATTCGGTTGACCCTGTTGAAACCGCCGATAGCTTGTTTCATCACAGATATAAGCAGAGCCATCGTCAAAGGTGTTATTCTGAATTTCTGCATCGACGGTAATTGCACCGCGTATTGGCACATTAAGATTGTACGACACCCAGTTCCCAGCAGAAACTGAGACGCTTTGGTTTTGCATGGCCCACCGATGAAAGTCACTTGAGACCGATACATCTGCTGTTGCAATTGAGGGTGCAACCGCCAAAACGGCAATGTAAAATCTTGTAAACACAGCTTTCAAAAATAATCTCAACGTTTCGCTTTCCAATCGTTTACGCACGATGCTTCCAAAATTGATTAATCAAATGTAGGCCAAGGGCTATGGAGTGCCTTAGTGAGATTGTTGTAATCTTTGCTATACTTCACTGCGCTGGCCCAAACTCTAAGAAACTACCGTTTTTGGAAGGTTGAAATCAAGGCTCGCTGAATACTCATTTTCCGAAAGCAGCCATTAGCGCAGCCGCAGCCAACGGTAACTTCGTCCCGGAACCCAGACATTACATCACCCGTTCAACAGCCGCTCCAATTCAGCATTGAAGGCTTCCAACTCCATCCCCGCATCCAGCTCAATCGGTAGCAAATCAAGGCTGACATGCTGGCGGCCTTTCTTGCGGCCAATGAAGCTCCAGAACAGATCATGGGTTTCGCGTTGGAACTTCCCCAACCCGTCAAGGCGCAGCAGCATCACAGGCGTGTCTGGCTCGGCGCGCAGAATTTCGTGGACGCCAGACAAATAAGGTTTCACGATTTCTTCCGGCTGGCGACGCACCTGCCCTGCAGGAAACAGCAAGATTGAATTGCCCTGCCCAAGCAGCGTGTGGATTTTGTCCAACGTCTCAACCTTGCGCTGGGCGCGCTTTTCCTCAGGCCACGCTTTGGGCGAACTCATCGGCACGGCCCCTGCAACATACATCGGGAACCACTGCGCCCAATTGTGGTATTCGTCATAATGCACCGTCGGACGCACGCGGGTCGTAGAATACAGCGTCGTTGCAATAAGTGGCCCATCATGGCGGCTGACGTGTGTCGCCAAGATCAATGTCCCCGGCTGCGCCTGCAACAAATGCTTGCCAGACACGCTGACATTGTAGAACAGCCCGTAATAGGTGCGCAGCAAAACGAAAAAGAAATGGCGGGTCCATTTCCCGAGCGTGGCATCAATAAAACGTATCATATGGGCGACCTTGTCAGAAGAATGAATCGATTGGAAGTTGCAACACTTCCGCATTTTGAACACCGTTCATAGATGACAAAATCACTCCTAAATTGGAAGTCAGGCATTCCATACCCCACGCTCCCCGTTGACCTTACTCAGCCGCCGCGCCATGAACCCCCTTATGAAACAACCTGACATTCTTTGTATCGGTTCTGTGCTGTGGGACATCATTGGACGCTCGTCCAGCAGCATGCGCGCGGGGTCAGACGTTCCGGGCCGCATCACCCGCCTTCCCGGTGGCGTGGCAATGAATATCGCCATGACGCTGGTCAACTTCGGCCTCACCCCCACCGTTCTGTCCGCCGTTGGCCGCGATGTCGAAGGGGATGAACTGGTCGGCGAGGCCGCGCGCCTTGGCATTCTTACCGACCACCTTTACCGCTCCGAAGACCTGCCGACGGATTCCTATATGGCGATCGAGGGCGCGAACGGGCTGATTGCGGCCATTGCGGATGCGCATTCGCTTGAACAGGCTGGCACCAAAATCTTGCGCCCAATGTCTGACGGAACCTTGGGCAGTGAAGCCACCCCTTGGTCTGGCCTTGTGGCGCTTGATGGCAACCTTACGCGCGATTTACTGGCCGACATCGCAACATCGCCGCTGTTCGCGGCATCCGATTTGCGGGTCGCGCCTGCGTCTCCCGGTAAAGCGGAACGCCTGCTGGCCCTTGTCGGACATCCGTCCGCAACACTTTATGTGAACCTTGAAGAAGCCGGGCTGCTGTGCCAGACCACGTTTAAAACCGCGCTAGACGGCGCCAAAGCGCTGACAACGCGTGGTGTGCACCGCGCCCTTGTAACCGATGGTGGCAATCCCGCTGCCGAATGCTTGAACGGTGATCTGATCACCGCGCAGCCTCCCGAAGTTCTTGTCACACGCGTCACCGGCGCCGG
>JAHBAO020000067.1 GCA_018500065.2 Octadecabacter sp.
CCTACAGCCTGTTTTATGCGCCCATCGAAGGGACCATTGATCGCCGCGATGACGCGCTTGATCCCGCCAATGGATATTACGCCAATTTGCTTGTGTCCCCGTTTGCGGGGCTAAGCGCGAGCGGTAGCGGGTTTCGTGTTGCTGGTGACGGTCGCATTTATCGCAGCTTTGGCGAAAACGATGGTGTTACGTTGGCATTTCGTGGTCAGATCGGTTCCCTCATCGGCGCGGATGCTAGCAGCGTTCCGGCAAGTTATCTGTTCTTCTCCGGTGGTGGCGGCACGGTTCGCGGCCAGCCTTACCAATCTCTTGCGGTGGATCTTGGCGGTGGCAGCGCAATCGGCGGGACATCTTTCTTTGGTGCACAAATGGAAGCCCGCGTTGACGTAACGCACACGATTGGCGTTGTCGGCTTTGTCGACACCGGTTTTATCGGCGCGGATGACGTCCCGTTTGAAAACGGCGATTGGCATTCCGGTGCGGGGTTTGGCCTGCGCTATGATACGGGCATCGGCCCCATCCGCCTTGATCTTGCCACCCCGACCTCGGGCGTCGATGCCGGAAAGCAGCTCGAGGTGTATATCGGCATCGGGCAGTCGTTCTGATGCGGTTCATACTTGGCTTGGTAATAGTTGTTTGGGCGGGCTGCGCGTTGGCGCAAACCACCGATGCAGACCGTGACTACATCACAGGCCTCATCGAAGACACCATTTCAAACGACGACAGGATCGTGCGTTTGATAAATTTCGAAGGCGCGCTTAGTTCAGAGGCGACGGCCGATGCCATTACAATCGCCGATCCTGACGGGGTTTGGCTACGCCTTGATGGGCTAACGATTGAGTGGAACCGATCTGCGCTTTTGTCAGGCCGTGTCGAGGTGAATAACCTGAGTGCAGAGCGCATCGAATTGATCCGCCTTCCCGTAACAGGTGATGCCACGACCGACCTTTCAAACGCACAAGCCACGCCATTCAGCCTGCCGGAATTGCCTGTTTCCATTGATCTTGCATCCGTGACCGCCGATGAGATCGTGTTGACCGAAGCCTTGCTGGGTGAGCCTGTGACAGCACGCTTTGAAGCAACGTTGCAACTGGGTGGCGGTGCTGGGGACACCGACTTCACGCTGGAACGCACCGATGGCAAAACCGGCCGTTTCGTCGTGGATGCGTCGTTTGAAAACGTTTCACGCCAGCTGGCGTTGAATGTGTTGGCAGAGGAAGGCGAGAACGGAATTGCCGCGCGGCTGCTGAACCTTCCCGACCGGCCAGCCGTTAAGCTTGAAATCGTCGGTGATGCGCCGCTCGATGATTTTATGGGTGACATCGCGTTGGCAACGGATGGCGTGGACCGTGTGACAGGCACTGTCGTTTTGTCGCGTCTTGCGGATAGGACCGACCAAAATTTCAACGTCGACCTAAGGGGCGATTTGCGCCCGATGCTGGCGGACCAATATGATGCTTTCTTTGGAGCTTCGACCATCCTGCGCGCCGAAGGGTCGACGCCCAGCGTCGGTGGTTTCCGCCTGTCCAATCTTCTTATTGCTGCTGATCAGATCGTGCTACGTGGCTCTGCCAGTATTGATGCGCAAGGCTGGCCGGAAACGATTGATCTGCGCGGGCGTCTTGGGTCGGGCAGCACAAACCGTGTTTTGCTTCCACTAGCGGGCAACCCCATCGAAGTCAGTGGGATGTCACTGAATGTGCAATACGACGAGGCAAACGGCGAGGCATGGACGGGGGCGTTTGACATCACGTCGCTGTCGCGCGAGGGGGTCGCAGTCGACGCGTTGGCGATTTCAGGTCACGGTGTAATTTCACCCAGCCGTGACACATCGCGCGGGCGCTTTTCAGCGGACTTGAACTATGCGGCGCGCGGGCTCGCGCTTGATGACGCTGCGCTAAGCGAAGCGATTGGCGCTGACATCGAAGGCACACTCGACCTCGGGCGCCTGTCAGACGGTCCCTTCGTCGTGCGCGAACTTACCCTAGATGGCGCTGGCATCGAGGCGCTTGGAATCGCCTACATCAACGGCCCCGATGATCGCTTCTTTACGCGCGCAGAGCTCAGTGTTGAAGCCGGTGATTTTAGCCGTTTTGCCGCGCTGATAGATGTTGATCTATCCGGCAGCGGCACGGTTGAACTTTCCGGCACGACGCAACCGTTCGACGGCATATTCGATTTTGACATGGCGACAAGCGCCCTTGACCTTGCGGTGGGTTTCCCCCAAGCGGACCCGCTTTTGGGCGGTGAAGGAACGCTGTCACTACAGGTTATGCGTGACACAACCGGCACACGCTTGAGCGACATTAACATCCGTAACGATGCTGTAGTCGCGTCTGGCGAGGCCGAGATAATGGCACAATCCGCAACAGCGAATTTTGCGGCACAGATCACCGATCTGAATGTGGTAACGCCCGAATTGTCCGGCCCTGCGACGGTTACTGCTGATGTTCAAACTGACGCGGAAGGTATTATCACGCTGGACGCGAGCCTTGACGCGCCACGTGCGCGTGCATCAGTTGTCGGGACCGCGTCACCGCTTGCTGGCGGGTACGTTTTGCGAACCGATGCGGCCCTCTCTGTAACTGACCTCAGCGCCTATAGTACCCTTGTCCGGCAACGCATCGGCGGTGGTCTTTCGCTGGACATGGACGGCAATTACACCACGACAACTGGTGTGTTGGATGCTGACGTTGCTGCCCGAACCCAAGACCTGCGCGCAGGTC
>JAHBAO020000168.1 GCA_018500065.2 Octadecabacter sp.
CCCGCCGGGGCAAGTTGGCCCTGTGCGATTGGACCTGTTTGGTGATGATCTGGACGGCGCGCGTCGCTTTGATCCCGCGACACAGCGCACAACTGAAAAGCTAGATGTGGTTGAGCTTGCGCCCGTGTCTGAGGTTATTCTGGACGAGGCCGCGATCACGCGGTTTCGTCAGACATACCGCTTGGAATTTGGTGCGGCGGGTTCCGATGATCCGCTCTATGAGGCCGTATCTGCGGGTAAAAAGCACGCGGGTGTTGAACATTGGATGGGGTTCTTTCACGAAAAGCTCGACACGCTATTTGACTACGTTAAAGGCGCGACGATTACGCTTGATGAACAAAACGCCGCCATGCGTGAGGCGCGCTGGACTTCGATTGACGATCAATACGATGCGCGTCGCGAAGCGATGTTGGCCAAGGGGCGGATGGATTCGGTCTATAAACCCGCCAAGCCGGACGGGTTGTATCTGGACGGTCCCGCATGGGAAACGGCGCTAAACGGGTTTCGGGTTTTGCAATTCGGGGCTTTGCCGTTGCCGTCTGGTCCGAATGTTATTGACGCTGGCGGGCGCATCGGGCGCAACTTTGCGCCGGAACGTCAACAGGAAAAAATCAGCCTTTTCGGGGCTTTAGCGCAACATCTTAAAGCTAAAATGCAAGATGGACCTGTCGTTATTGCTTCCTATTCTGAGGGCGCACGTGAGCGTCTGATGGGATTGATTGAGGATGAAGGGATCGCTGAAACGATCCCAGTGACCGACTTCTCACGCGTTGGAAAATCTGGTCTGCATATGGCGGTTTGGGCTCTGGAGCACGGGTTTGAGGCCAAGGGTCTGACCGTGGTGTCAGAGCAGGACGTTCTTGGGGATCGCCTGATCCGCCAAACCAAGAAGAAACGCCGCGCCGAGAATTTCTTGACGGAAACTCAATCCCTCAGCCCCGGTGATTTAGTCGTGCATGTAGACCACGGTGTCGGTCGGTATTTGGGGCTCGAAGTCGTCACGGCGGCGGGGGCGGCCCATGAATGCTTACTGCTAGAATACGCTGAAAATTCAAAGCTGTATCTGCCCGTTGAGAACATTGAACTGCTGTCGCGCTATGGCCATGACGTTGGCTTGCTCGACAAGTTGGGTGGCGGCGCTTGGCAGGCCAAGAAAGCCAAGCTGAAAGAACGTATCCGCGAGATGGCGGAGCGTCTTATTCGCGTGGCGGCGGAACGGGCGTTGCGCACCGCACCTGCGCTCACGCCGCCTGACGGGATGTGGGATCAGTTCCTTGCGCGCTTCCCGTATTCGGAAACCGATGACCAGTTGCAGGCGATTGAGGACGTGATCGAAGACCTCGGCTCAGGTCAGCCGATGGACCGGCTTGTTTGTGGCGATGTGGGCTTTGGAAAAACCGAAGTGGCGATCCGCGCGGCGTTTGTTGCCGCGATGTCGGGTGTTCAGGTCGCTATCGTTGCGCCGACAACACTGCTGGCGCGTCAACACTATAAGGGCTTTGCAGAGCGTTTTCGTGGATTTCCGATAAATGTCAGAACCTTATCGCGCTTTGTGAGTGCGAAAGAAGCGGCTTTGACCCGTGATGGGATCACCAAGGGAACCGTTGATATTGTCATCGGAACCCATGCGTTGCTGGCAAAATCCATTCGCTTCAAAGACCTTGGGTTGCTGGTGATCGACGAAGAACAACACTTTGGTGTGCAGCACAAAGAGCGCCTGAAACAGATGCGCACGGACATTCACGTGCTGACGCTGACAGCCACGCCGATCCCAAGGACGTTGCAATTGTCGCTGTCTGGCGTGCGAGAGCTGAGCATCATTGGCACGCCGCCGGTGGATCGCCTCGCCATTCGTACCTACGTGTCTGAATTCGACACGGTCACTATCCGCGAGGCGTTGTTGCGTGAACATTACCGCGGCGGTCAGTCGTTCTTCGTGGTGCCGCGTGTTTCCGATCTTCCGGAAATAGAAGCGTTTTTGCGTGACGAAGTGCCGGAAGTGTCTGTTGTCACGGCCAGTGGCCAGATGGCTGCGGGCGAGCTCGATGACCGGATGAACGCGTTTTATGATGGCAAGTTTGATGTGCTGTTGGCGACGACGATTGTGGAATCCGGCCTCGATATTCCGACGGCGAACACGATGATCGTGCACCGCGCCGATATGTTTGGCCTTGCGCAGCTGTATCAAATTCGCGGACGTGTCGGGCGTTCCAAGACCCGTGCTTACGCCTACCTCACGTATAAGCCGCGCCAAAAACTGACGCCGCAGGCTGAAAAACGTCTGCGCGTGTTGGGATCCATCGACAGTCTTGGGGCAGGGTTCACACTGGCGTCACAGGATTTGGATATTCGCGGGGCGGGTAATCTGCTGGGCGAAGAACAGTCCGGCCAGATGCGCGAAGTCGGCTATGAATTGTACCAGTCCATGCTGGAAGAACAGATTGCCAAGATCAAATCTGGCGAGGTCACGCTGGTGGATGACGGCCAATGGGCGCCGCAGATTAACCTTGGCGTGCCGGTGCTTATCCCGGAAGATTATGTGCCTGATCTGGATGTCCGCCTTGGCCTTTATCGCCGCCTGTCTGAACTGACGACGAAGGTGGAACTGGAAGGTTTCGCCGCTGAATTGATTGACCGCTTCGGCAAGCTTCCCAAAGAGGTAAACACGCTGATGTTGGTCGTGCGGATCAAGGCGATGTGTAAGCGGGCAGGGATTAGCCAGCTTGATGCCGGGCCGAAGGGCGCTGTGCTGCGGTTCCACAATGACAAATTTATCTCGCCCAAAGGTCTGGTTGAGTTCATCGAGGACGAACGCGGGACAGCCAAGGTGAAGGACAACAAGATCGTGTTGCAGCGCGACTGGGGAACCGATCGCGAAAAGATCCAAGGCGCGTTCAACATTGCCCGTGATCTGGCGGGTAAGGTGAAGGCAGCCAAGAAGGCTGGTTAATCGCTGTCGCGGCGGATCATCGTCGTGAGCCAGAGGGCGAGCGCGGCGCACAAGAAGATGCCGATCGCCAGTGGCAGGGCTGTGCCGTCAAAGCTTAGCCCGATTGGAACGGCGATCAGCACCGCGCCAACGGTTGCAGTGGCCGTGACTATGGACGCGGCGGAGCCTGCGATATGGCCCATCGGTTCCATTGCAAGCGCGTTCAGATTGCCCAGTGTCAGGCCCGCCTGAAAGAACACCGAGGTGGTCCAAGCTGCGTAGAACCATAGCTCAAGTCTTAGCGGCAGGCCGACAAACATCACTAAGACCATCGCAAGGGAAAAGCCCATTTGTGCGATAAACATGGCTTTGATGATCGGCCGCATTCCAAGGCGCACGACAAGGCGCGCGTTGACGATTGAGGCTGAGGCCGCAAGCACCGCGATGCCACCAAACCACAAATGGAACGAGTGGCCTTGGCCATATGCTTGGTCAAAAACCTGTTGCGTCGAGCTGATGACCGAAAACAGCATCCCCAATGACAGCGTCTGCACAAAAGTCGACAGGCGCGCTGTCGGATGGGCCATGACCTCTTTTGCAGCGGAAACCAGATTGGCCAAACTCAGCGGGCGGCGGTTTTCAGGTGCGAGGGTTTCGGGTTGGCGCAGGAACAACCACAGCGTCACCGTTGAAGAAAACACCGCAAACGCGATAAAGATGCTGCGCCAGCCGGACAGGGCAATGATGACGGCGCCAAGGCTGGGGGCAAGGGCGGGGATGAGCGAGAAGATCAGCATCACGAAGGACATGATTTTTGCCATGTCGCGCCCTGAATAGAGATCCCGCACCAATGCCATCGTCGCAACGCGTGGCGCAGAGGCCGCAAGCCCCATCAAAAGACGCGCCGCCAACATGGTTTCCAAAGTCGGTGCCAGAAACGCCAATAGTGTCGAGATAACATAAAGAACCGACCCACCGACAATAACAGCCTTGCGGCCAAATCTGTCGGCCAAAGGCCCGGTGAAAAACGTACCCACACCCATGCCCAACACAAAGCTGGTGATGATCAATTGCGCCGAGTTCAAGTTTTCGGGCGACAGTTCTGCGCCAATGTCGGGCAGGGCTGGCAACATTGCGTCAATGGAAAACGCAATGGTCGCCATGACCATCGCAATCATCGCAACAAATTCGACCTGACCGAGTGGTTTGGTTACGCTCATGCGTCGGGGCCTTTTTCTTCGGCGGCGATGGCGCGCTTTTCGGCTTGTGCGGCGCGGTGGCGGGCTTCGGTTAAGGCCTCACGGGCTTTGATGCGGTTTTGCAATGTAAACGACCCGAGCTGTTGAATGACGGCGGCGACCACGATGAGGCCAAAGAATATCAACACTGTCGTGCCGATTTTACCGACCGCTGTCACCGGAACGAGCGATCCGTACCCGACGGTGGACAGGGTGACGACGGTGAAGAAATAGGCGTCAAGCCAGCTCCAGCCTTCGACGAAGTGAAAGAAAACTGTACCGCTGGCAACGATGGTCGCAAGCGTGCCGAACAGGTAGAGGATAATTTCGCGGCTCACTCAGTGGCCTCGATCTGCTCCATGATTTCGCCCATCACTTTAAGCCACATTTCCGTCGGCTGAGCGCCCGGAACAGCGTGCTGGTTGGCGATAATGAAGGTCGGAACCGAGGTGATGCCCATCTCGCGCGAGTGCTGATCGCGTTTTTGCATGTCCGCAAGGTCAGCGTCAGAGCTGAGGAGCTTGGTGATAACGCCCGCGTCCATTTCACAGCTGTCAGCGATATCGGCCAGAACCTCAACATCGCCAATATCACGCGCATCGCGAAAATAAGCTTCAAACAGACGCTGCACGACGAAGGACTGGCGTTGTTCGATGCCAGCCCAGTGAATAAGGCGGTGGGCGTTCATGGTGTTGGGCGTGCGTTTCATGCCTTCAAAGTCGATCTTAAGGCCCGCAGCTTCGGCGGCTTGGACCACGGGCGCATAGGCCTGCACTGCACCGTCTTTGCCGCCAAATTTCCCCTCTAGATAAGCACGACGGTCCATGCCCTCGGGGGGCATTGTCGGGTTCAGCTGGAACGGGTGCCATTCAATCGTGAACGGGTGATCGGGGATCTGTTCCAGCGCGCGGTCCAGATTGGTTTTGCCGATATAACACCACGGGCAAATCGGGTCGGACATGATATCAAGTTTGACCATTTTCGGTCTCCCATTGCGACCTGAGCGCGCGGCGCAGGAGTTTGTTGTTGGCGCCGCGCGGCAAAACGTCTTTGCGAATAAACAGGCGCGGGGCTTTGTAGCGGGCGAGGTGTGTGGCGCAGTGCGCGGCCAGTTCATCTTCCTCTATCACATCCGCGCTGGTGTAAAAGGCGGCAATGACCGTAACGTCTGCTTTGATGGGTAGCGCGACGGCAGCGGCCTCATGCACATCGGGGTGCAAGGCAAGGGCGGTTTCGACTTCAATCGGGGACACGCGGTAACCGCCTGCGTTCATCATGTCGTCCACGCGGCCTTGATAGCGGATCGCGCCTGACGGGAGGCGGTGGCCGATGTCACCGGTAAGGAACCATTCTGCGCTAAAACGGTTCGCGGTTTCATCAGGCGCGTCGAAGTAGCCCAGCATGAGGCCTGCGTCGGACTTGTGAACGGCGATCTGGCCGTGATCTGACGACGATCCGTCCGGTGCAAGCAGGGCAACCGGCCGTCCGGGTTGCGGAGCCCCGAGCGATCCTGCGTCAGCGGGGGTGGTTGGGCTGCCTGAGATAAAGGTAGAACATTCCGACATGCCGTAGGCCTCAAAGATCGGGGTTCCTGTCGCATGCGTCCACGCGTCGCGGGTGGTGTCGGGAAGCTTTTCGCCAGCCGACAGCCCGTGGCGCAGCGTAGGAATGGCTGCGATTTTTGACTTTAACATCTGACGGTAAACGCCTGGTGCAGCTGCGAAAATGGTTGCTTGGTGCGCGCGCATGAGCGCTGTGAGAAACTCTGCGGGGGTTCCTGCTTCTGGGATCAAGGCTGTTGCGCCCAATGTCCAAGGGTCCATCAGGCCCGTGCCCAGCGTGTACGTCCAGTTAAACGCGCCTGCGTGTAGCACGCGGTCTTGCGGGGTTAATCCATACCAGCCGTCATGCATCATCCGGCGCGCCCAGATTGCGCGATGTGCGTGGATCACGCCGCGCGGTGTGCCAGAGGTTCCCGAGGTGTAGATGATGTAGGCGGCGCGGTTTGGATCGCCCATGACGAAGTCCGCGGGGGGCAGCGTATAAAAGCTTTCAAATGTTGCCGTGTCGATCACAGGGGCTGCGTGGTCGGGCAGGGTGATGCCGCTCCCCGCGATGATTGCTTTGGGGGACAGGCCCGCCGCCATCGCCGTGATTTCGGCGGTGGTGAGCTGGGACGAGGTCGGCACGGGGATCAATCCCACCGCAATGCAGGCCAGAAAGGCGATGGGGAAGTCGGGGGTGTTCCCAAGGCGAAGCAAAACGCGCTCACCCGCGGTTAAGCCAGTGTTCAAAAGCCCCGTCGCGGCGCCGCGAATTGCTGCTGTTATTTGCCCATAGCTCCAATCTTGGGTGGCATCAGCCCCAAGGATCGCCAGCGCCGTTTTGCTCGGGTGATCACCCGCGCGCGCCAAAACATGGGCGGCCATATTGAATGGGGATGGAACAGGGGCATTGGTCATGCCCAAGCGGTAGCGCAGACACGAGGGCAGGTGCAAGCGCAGTAAGCGTGGACGAGGCTAGGCTGCGGTTTGCAAACGTGGTGGTGATGCAAAGAACGCCAGCCAATCATCAAGGGCTTGTGATGCTTCTGCCAGGGTTAGGTCATGGGTTTGGGCAAGATAGAGATTCAGCTTGGCGCGATTGCCGCGAAACCGGGCCATCGCCGCAGGATTCAGATGGCGGAAGTGGTTGCAAAGCCGTTTTGACAGGTGCGGCCAGTCGGCGAGCGCGTGAGTCCGAGACATAAACATCCTTTCAAGGGCGTAGTGGGTATGGCCACATCAAAGCGCGTCAAGGTTGAGGAGTGATTAAGTCTGGTTTTCGTCGTCGTGGGAGAAAAGCAGGCGGATCATTGGAAGCGCGATGGTGAGGCCAATAAATTGCGCCACGATGAAGGCCAGCACATGCGCGGGATTGATGCCTGCAAAGGTATCCGTGAATGCCCGCGCAATGGTCACTGCGGGGTTGGCAAAACTGGTGGAGGACGTGAACCAATACGCCCCCGTAATATAGATCGCCACGAGGGTCGGCACGGTGTCAGGACGGCTGCGCAAACCGCCAAAAATGACCAGCAACAACCCGAATGTCGCAAAAATTTCGGACGTCCATTGGTTAACGCCCGTGCGCGCTGTGGCCGAGGCCTGGATAAGCGACAAATCAAACATGATGTGGCACAGCCAAACACCGGCAATACCGCCGATGATTTGCACGGGGATGTAGCTGGCCACAAGGCGCCAAGGGTGTTCACCCTTCAGCGCAAAAGCAAGCGTCACGACTGGGTTGAAATGCGCACCAGAAATGGGACCCAGGATCGTGATGATGAAATACAGCGTGCAGCCCGTGGCGATGGCATTGGCCAGCAGCGCAAGCGCGATGTCATCCGTTAAAGATTCTGCCATGATGCCA
>JAHBAO020000418.1 GCA_018500065.2 Octadecabacter sp.
ATTCCAGACAACGCCACCTCGTAACAGGTCCAGCCATCGCTCGGCGGCCATTGGCTACAATAGCGATCTCCACGCACGGCCCATGTCCCCCAGCTGTCTTGCCCCGCATTGTATAATGTCGCACCCGATGCTCGAAAATCCTGCGTTTCTCCAGCCGCGTAAACCAGCACGCGGTCCGTCAACGCCGCCGAAATCCCGTCGCCCGTCAGCGTTACGAACTCATCCGCCGCCGCCAGCGACGGTAAAACCGCCAATACCGTCCAAAATTGTCGCATATCGCCGCCCTTCCCTTGTGACATGTCCGCGCTCACCTTATGACGCCATCATCTGCATTTGCACGTCAAGAAAAAGGCCATCTGACATGATCCCTCGCTATGCCCGCCCTGCCATGACCGACATCTGGGAACCCGCCACAAAGTTCCGCATTTGGTATGAAATCGAAGCGCACGCCTGTGACGCGATGGCCGACATTGGTGTCATCCCGCGCGAAAACGCGGATGCGGTCTGGAAAGCGAAAGATGTCGAATTCGACGTGGCGCGCATTGATGAAATTGAAGCCGTTACCAAACACGACGTGATTGCGTTCCTGACCCACTTGGCCGAGCATGTCGGTTCCGATGAGGCGCGTTTTGTGCACCAAGGCATGACGTCGTCCGATGTGCTGGACACGTGTTTCAACGTACAGCTCGTGCGCGCTGCTGATCTGCTGATCACCGACCTTGAAGCCTTGCTCGCCGCGCTGAAAAAACGTGCGATGGAACACAAAATGACTGTTCGTGTCGGTCGCTCCCACGGTATCCACGCCGAACCCACAACAATGGGTCTGACCTTCGCACGGTTTTATGCGGAAATGGATCGCAACCTTGCCCGTATGAAAGTGGCGCGTGACGAAATCTCAACCGGTGCGGTGTCTGGCGCGGTCGGTACATTCGCCAATATCGACCCGCGCGTTGAAGAACATGTCTGCGAAAAGCTGGGCCTGTCCCCAGAACCGATCAGCACCCAAGTTATCCCGCGTGACCGCCACGCGATGTTCTTTGCCACGCTTGGCGTGATCGCGTCTTCTATCGAAAATGTCGCCACAGAAATCCGCCACATGCAGCGTACCGAAGTGCTTGAGGGCGCGGAATTCTTCTCAATGGGTCAAAAAGGCTCAAGCGCGATGCCGCACAAAAAGAACCCTGTGCTGACAGAAAACCTCACCGGTTTGGCGCGCCTCGTGCGCATGACCGTGATCCCCGCGATGGAAAACGTCGCCCTCTGGCATGAACGCGATATCTCGCACTCAAGCGTTGAACGCGGCATTGGGCCAGATGCGACCGTTACGCTTGATTTCGCACTCAACCGTTTGACGGGCGTGATCGACAAGATGTTGATTTTCCCTGACAACATGCTCGACAACATGAACAAGTTCCCCGGTCTGGTGATGTCCCAACGCGTCCTTTTGGCGCTGACACAAGCAGGGACATCGCGCGAAGATGCCTACGCGATGGTGCAACGCAACGCGCTAAAGGTCTGGGAAGAACGCACGGATTTCCGTGAAGAACTGCTCGCGGACAAAGACGTTGTCGCCGCCCTTGGCGTTGACGCGATCAACGAGAATTTCAACCTCGATTACCACACCAAACACGTCGATACGATCTTTGCACGTGTGTTTGGCAAAGACGCATAAAGTCTGCACTGAAACCTCTATGGGCCCTCCAGAGGCCCATAGATGGTTGCATGGTTAAGCGGCGGTCATATGTGGAACATGATTTCCCAGCAGCTTGTGACGTGCGGCAATTGCCATAACAGCGTATTTATGTCCGTCATCACCGTTCTGGTACGGCTCACCCAACAATTCAGCGCCGTAGCCAAGTCGCTTCAACGCCCGTAAGAGCCATAAATTTGACAACGAAATCAAAGTGTCAGCACCTTCATCGTTGGCCATCTTGATAAGCCCTTCAACGATGAGATCTAGGCATGTCACGCGTGCCCGCATCGATTTCAAATCGGGCGAAATCACCAAACGGGTGCATTCCCAGACTTTCGGGCTGTCGATCACATCTTCCAACAAATTGCTGGGAATCGAATCCAGCTTCCCTGTCATGGCATCCTTCAGCATGTATGTGTGGTCACCCCAATGCGCAGCGGTTGACATAGCGCGGGCGCCAGCGATGACCTTTCCGTCATCATCCAGCACAAGCGAATAGCGCGCCATCGGGTTGTCATATTGGTCCATCTCAACGTCTGCGTTATGCGGAATTTGCCAATGCAATGCATCGACAAAAAACTCTTTGCGAAGACTCAGGTAGTCAAAGAATGCGGACCCGTGCAGGTGTACATTAGACAATTCAAACGTGATGTTTTTCATTTTTACTCTCCTTTTTGGAGAGTCTATTTAGCGCCGAGATTATTCGGTTGTTAACCAATAAACCGACCCTTGAGCCGAAAAAATTTACGTCCCAGAACGGTGTTGAAAAATTAACCTTTTGTTAACGTTTTCAAAAGGTTCATATCAAACCAAATTCTCCAACCATTGCAGCAGCTTGCGCAGATGTCTTCGCGCCAAGTTTGGTTTTCGCGTTCTTCAAGCGCTGTTTAACCGCCCCTTCCGAAACGCCAAGTGAATGGGCAATCTGTTTAAGCCGCAGCCCATCTTTTACCATTTTCAGCGCTTCCAGCTCGGCATTTGTCAGATTCGTTGGCGGCGCTTTGGCACGGTGCAGTTTCAAAACATAGGCGTGCAGCGCATTCATTTCTGCGCGGTCGAACTCGCGATCAGATCGCGCGAACGTCCCGAAAGATCGCTGTCCTTCACGGTTGCCATCAAAACACGCAACCGCCACGCCATAGCGCAATCCAAATGTCTGTGCTTGTTGTAGAACCCGCATCGGGTCAGGCAAGTCAATCGCGCTCCAGGCAATCGCGCCGGTGTTCGCATAGCTCCAGCGAATGACTGGATCATGCAACATAAACCGGTGCGTGGTATAGTGATCAACCCAAGGCGCCGGAAGTGCGTTCACTTCCTCTAATGGAAAAGCGAAGCCGACACGCAACGCAATGTAATAACCGGATTTGGCTATTTTATGGACGTCTTGCGGAGAATTCAGCTTTGACAAGCGTGGACCTTTCAGCAGCATACTAGGACAAACTATCCTGTTACTACGACAACAATTCGCATACATACGACCATAAGCTTGAACCCTTACTTAATCGTTGTAAGACAGTACAGGCAACCAGAAAGCGAGTGGAGGGGGATTTCATGGTTGATATCGGCAAAATCAAGATGCTTTTGGAAAGCGTCGAAAAACTGGCGGTGTCTGGTTCTGCAATCGCCTTCCATATTAAGCTGACATCCCCTGAACTGATGTTCCAAACATACCCAAAGGCATGGACTGACACATATTCCGAAAAAGGTTTCGTAATGGTTGACCCTATTGTGCGTTGGGGGTTCACCGAGACCGGCTCAATCCGTTGGTCAGAGCTAAGCAAACAAGACGAACAGAACATTTTAATGCAATCGGCGGCGTACGGTATGACTTACGGCGTCGCAATTTCCGTCGAATCAGACAGCAGCCGAAGCATGGCCGGCTATTCGCGCCCTGACCGCGAATACACAGACGCTGAAATTGCGCAATTGTCGAAATGCACCCAGTCCCTTCACGACCTGACCGCGTCGCGTGAAAGTATGGACGCAGCCTTGCGCGAAGAACTGTCACAACTCGCCGCAAAGTTCGCGCGATAGCCCACAACCATACGGCGATCTTGCAAAATACCTAATGCGGATTTTCGCATTCAACAAAGAATCGCCACCCGGGCCACCTCTTTTCTCAAATTTCTGGTATTTCGCCCGACTGAGCCGTCGCTCGAAGGGCGCCATTAATTCCCTCTTCATCTTAAACACCTAATCAGGGGGTCACCCTTTAAGGAGCGTGCTTTTATGGCTGGCCCTACGTCACCCGCCCTCGTCAATGACCTACCTCGATCCCGCAAGGCCGCGATGGTCGTACAGCTTCTTTTGCGTGAAGGCGGCGATCTGCCGTTGTCGCAATTGCCC
>JAHBAO020000241.1 GCA_018500065.2 Octadecabacter sp.
CCGCCTCAGCCAGTCGAAGTTTTCCGCGATAGGTCGGCGCAAATTGCGTCCCAAACGGACGTGACAGCCGCGCGCATGGCCGGAGATTGGGCCATTCGGCAAAGGTTTGCCGCCCCGCGCACGCCGCTTTCTGGAATGACATTGGCAGCCCTTCCAAATGGGGCGTTGCAGATGTCTGTACTGGCCGGAGAGTGCGTTGACGATGTTTGTTCTGAAGAAGAAATTCTTATTTTGTTAGAGAAAACCGGTCCAGGGCGCTGGACGGTACGTGGCCCGCAAGCGCACCTGCCAAGCAATGAGCTTTGGGTGATGTGGATGGAATTTGACAGCCGCACGGCGGCCATTGGCACTCCGTCGGGGGAGTTTGGCTGGATCATGGACAAAAACTTGCGCGGAGGGGGCGATCGGATCACGGCGGCACGGGACATTATGGATTGGTTTGGCTATGATGTGTCGCGACTCGAAGAGGTGAACAGATGAAACGTGCAATTGTTGGTTTTGGTTTGGTGATGGCGCTTGTTGGCTGCGATGAAATCCCATTGCCCGGCATTGCTGTTGGTGCGGCTCCGGCCGCTGCGGCGTCTTCTGGCGGCGGCGGTGGGGTTCGCGAATATCTTGTCCTTGGGTCAACAATGAGTTTTGAAGAATGCCGTGCGCGCGGTGGGATCATCATCCGCGATGCGGGCAGCCCGATGATCGCATGCGATCCGCGCGTACGTCGAGAGCCTGTGCCTGCCAATGAATTTGACCACCCGGGCAGTCCAGTTCCACAAGTTGTCGAAGTGGTTGAAGGATAACGCCCTAAAGGGTCGCAAATCGACTTGACGCTCCGTTGAAATTGGCCTCGCATATGCGGGGCCTTTTGAATTTGAAATGGAGCGTTTTGTGGCACAAATAGCGGCGATTGTTGGGGGTGGTGTGATCGGTGGCGGTTGGGCTGCACGGTTCTTGTTGAATGGCTGGGATGTGCAGGTATTTGACCCCGATCCAGAGGCCAAGCGCAAGATCGGTGAGGTGCTGGACAATGCGCGCGCATCTTTGCCGGGGCTGTATGACATGGCGATGCCGGATGAAGGCGCGCTGACGTTTCACGATGATTTGGCGGACGCTGTCAAAGGGGCCGCCTGGATACAGGAAAGTGTACCGGAGCGGTTGGACCTGAAGCACAAGGTATATCAGTCCTTGCAGCAACATTGCGATCCGGACGCGATCATCGGGTCTTCGACGTCCGGGTTTAAGCCGTCTGAATTGCAGGAAGGCGCACTGCGCCCCGCACAAATTTTGGTCTGCCATCCGTTCAACCCTGTGTATTTGCTGCCCCTGATTGAAGTTGTCGGCACGGATGCCAACGCTGAAATGCTGGGCGATGTTGCGGATACGCTGCGCGGGATCGGCATGTATCCGTTGATGGTGAAAAAGGAAATTGACGCCCATATTGCCGACAGGTTCCTTGAGGCCGTCTGGCGCGAGGCGCTGTGGCTGATCAAAGACGGGGTCGCCACCACCGAAGAAATCGACGAAGCCATTCGCATGGGGTTCGGGTTGCGCTGGGCGCAAATGGGGCTGTTTGAGACCTACCGCATTGCGGGCGGCGAGGCGGGCATGCGCCATTTCATTGAACAGTTTGGACCGTGTTTGTCTTGGCCGTGGACCAAGCTGATGGATGTGCCGGAACTGACGGATGAGCTGATCGACCAGATTGCGGATCAGTCAGATGCGCAGTCAGGGAAATACTCGATCCGAGAGCTTGAACGCCACCGCGATGCAAACCTTGTGGGCATGATGCGCACCTTGAAAGCCCGTGATTGGGGGGCCGGTGCGTTGTTGAACACCCATGACAAGACGATGAACCAGACAGGAGCAATTGCTGAACGGTTGGCGGATGTGTCTGACCTGAGCAAGCCCGTCAAAACCGTTGAACGCGCGGTGCCGATTGATTGGACGGATTACAACGGCCACATGAACGAGGCGCGGTACTTGCAGGCGTTTGGAGATGCGACAGACCGGTTGATGCTGATTGTTGGCTGCACACCAGAGTATATTGCAGAGGGCGGAAGTTACTTCACGGCTGAAACCCATATCCGCCATATTGATGAAGTGCATGCAGGCGCGAAAATCAGGGTTGAGACGCAGGTTTTGGCAGGGGCTGGCAAGAAGATGCACCTGTTTCACGCGATGTATGAAGGCGAACGTTTGCTGGCCACGGGTGAGCATATGTTAATCCATGTGAGCCTTGAGACGCGCCGCGCCAGCGAACCTGCGCCGAGCGTCGCAGACCCGTTGACGCGTTTGGCTGCCGCCCATGCCGAGTTGCCCCGCCCTGATGGGGCGGGAGCGGCCGTGGGTGTGCGGTGAAGCGCGTTCTGATCACAGCGGGTGCTTCGGGCATCGGGTATGCGATGGGCGAGGCGTTTGCGCAGGTCGGCTATGAGGTCTGGGTGACGGACGTGGACGCGGCCGCTTTGGCAGCTTGCCCGGCCGAGTGGACCACGCGGCGGGTTGATGCCGCAGATGACGGGCAGATGCGTGGGCTGTTTGATGAGATTTCAGCGGCCGGTGGCGTGGATGTGGTTTGCGCCAATGCCGGTATTGCTGGCCCGACCGCAGCTGTTGAGGACGTGGCGTGGGAGGATTGGAAGGCTTGCGTTGATGTCACGCTTGGGGGCGCATTTCTGTGTGCGAAATACGCGACCCCCTTGATGAAGGCGGCAGGGGCGGGTGCGATTGTGCTGACGTCATCGACTGCGGGTGTTTTCGGGTATCCGAACCGCGCGCCTTATTCCGCGGCCAAGTGGGGGGTTATTGGCTTGATGAAAACACTGGCGATGGAGTTGGGGCCGTATGGGATACGAGCGAATGCAATTTGTCCCGGTGCGGTTGAGGGGCCACGGATGGAAGGTGTGTTGCAACGTGAAGCGCAGGCCAAGGGCATGACGCGGGATGCGGTATATAAGGGCTACGCGGCAGGGACGTCTATGCGCACGTTCGTGGCGGCGCAGG
>JAHBAO020000329.1 GCA_018500065.2 Octadecabacter sp.
ATCCAACACAAAGGCTTCTGTTAGGCCACGTTCGATCTGGGGTTGGACCGCGGCAAGCGCTTGGCGCACCTCGCCGCGTTCCATGAAAAACGTCTGCAAACGTTCGGTGTTCAGATAGCCCGCCAACGCGTTGCCATCACGTGCGACTTCGGTGCGATGTTCTTCTTCATAGGCTTGCGCTGCGGACAATGAATTGCCCAAAACATCGCGAACCCGTTCCGAGAACCACCCCTCAAGCCCGATATTGATCGTCAAAACCGCAAAGACCGCGACGGCCACGGTCGGGATCAGGGCCAGCAGCCCGAAAACCCCCGTAAGACGCAGGTGCAATCGCGACCCTGCAGACTTTGCCCGCCGTGCAGCGATCATGCTGACAACGCGCGAAGACACCAAGGCGGCAATCACCAGTACATAAATAATGTCAGCGAGCAGGATAAGACGCAGAATTTCCGTCCGGCCCGTTTGGTCGAGCGGACGCAGAGCCGTGATTGTTAGGATAATCAGGATTGGGCCAAGCAACACCAGAACAGCCGTCGTCACATTCTGGACGCTGCGCCGTCTGCGCCAGCGCGAAAACGCCAGCATGTTTTTACCCAATTGGGATCGCTGCACGCGAAACGCCCCGCTTACCAAGGGTTTACGTGTCGTTGTTAAACCACACTTCGCCCGCCGCCTGTTGATGTGGTCCTGCCCTGATTCCACCCAATGTCGAAAAGTGGGGCCAGAGGGCCACGGTTGTTGCGCTTTTACATCATTTTGCGGCGGCGTGTCACGCGGATATCCAGTTCTGTGATCTTTTTTCTCAAGGTATTGCGGTTGATGCCCAGTAACTCGGCACATTTAGCTTGATTGCCGAGGGTGGCATCCAACGCAATTTCAATCAATGGCGCCTCAACTTCGCGTAAAATACGTTGGTAAAGCCCTACAGGCGGCAACGCGCCACCATGTAAATCGAAGTAACGACGCAAGTGTTGTTCCACTGAGCCAGACAATTTGTCGGCCTGCCCTGTGTTCAGCGGTTCAATAGCGGGTTGCGAGCCAAGCACCTGCTCGACTTCGGGGCGGTGAATGTCTGGATTGCTCGATGTGACCACAAGGCGGCGGATCACATTTTCAAGTTGCCGCACATTCCCGGGCCATGTGTAAGCGCGCACAATATCAATGGCGTTGCTGGCCAATCGACGCACGGGCGCGCCGTCGCGTTCCGCACGGGTTAGAAAGTGCTCTGCCAAAAGCGGGATGTCATCAACGCGATCGCGCAAGGGCGGCACAGCGACCGTTACACCCGCCAATCGGTAGTAAAGGTCTTCGCGTAACGTACCCTTGTCCAGCGCATCCAAAAGATCGGAGCGCGACGTTGACATAATGCGCGGCGCGGTGTCGCCCAAGGCGTCCAGCATGCGCACGATGCGCGACTGCGCCTCCATCGACAGATCACCGACCTCGTCAAACACAAGGCTGCCCGCCTTGGCACGCGATAACAGCGATTGCGGCCCATCCATCCCCTCAAGGTCAGAGGCAGAAGCAACCACGAACGGCAGGGATCGGCGATCCGAAAAGTCATGGATCGCGCGGGCAATCAGGCTTTTGCCCGTCCCGCTTTCACCGGTCACCAAGACCGACAGAGATGTGTTCATAACCCGCGCAACCAACCGATAAAGCGCCTGCATCGCCGCGGTGCGCCCGACCAGTGGCAGGTCTTCGCTATGGGTGTCATCACTTGCCGGCGTTGCGCGATGTGGTTTTACCGCAAGCGCCCGTGCAGCGCGTTTCATCAGATCAGGTAAATCAAACGGCTTTGGTAAGTAATCATAGGCGTCGGCCTCAGCCGCCTTGATCGCGGTCATAATCGTGTTTTGCGCCGAGATCACAATCACTGGCAAATTCGGGCGCTGCTGCGCGATTTTCGGCAACTGGTCCAAACCATTGCCATCGGGCATGACGACATCGGAAATCACCAAATCACCTTTGCCCTCTTCGACCCAACGCATCAACGTCACAAGCGACGACGTGGCATGCACCTTGCACCCTGCCCGTGTCAGCGCCTGGGTTAGGACCGTGCGGATTGTGCGGTCGTCATCTGCGACCAGAACTGTACCATCCATTTATACGTCTCCTGAAATATCATTTGGAACAACGGGCAGCGACACCCGAAAAACGCATCGTCCGGGCACGGAGTCGACGGATATCAAACCGCCCACATCCGCAATCAGTTTGCTTACCAGCGCGAGGCCCAGACCTGTGCCGTTCTCGCGCCCTGAAATAAAGGGCTCAAACACATCCGCGGCGATGTCGGGTGGCAGACCGGGGCCGTCATCAATAATCTCAATTTGCAACGGCAAGCGCGCTGCGGACCCGTCTTGCCGTTGCATCCGTAACGACGGCTCGTAGAAGGTGTGCAGCGTAATTGACCCGCCTGTTGAACCTGCTTGCGATGCGTTCTTCAACAGGTTCAATAAAACCTGCAACAACTGGTCAGGGTCAACGAACGTCGGCGGCAAGGACGGATCATAGTCCTCAATAAACATCATATGCGCGCCAAACCCGACAGATGCGGACTGGCGCGCGCGGTCCAACACATCATGCAGGTTTACGGGTTGGCAATTGGGCGGTTGTAAGTTGCCGAACTGCTCAACCTGTTCCAGCAATTTCACAACGCGGCGCGATTCCTCAACGATCAAATCCGTCATCTCGCGGTCTTCATTGGATAATGTCATCGACAAAAGCTGCGCCGCACCCGTGATGCCAGCCAACGGGTTCTTGATTTCATGGGCCAGCATTTCCGCCATTCCGATCGCAGAGCGTGCGGCGCGCACGGACTTGGCAGAATTGTTCATGCGCGTCGCCATTTCGCGTGGTTCAAATATCATCAACATTTGATCGCCTGACTTTGCATCAGGATCATTCAGGGGCGCGAATTGCACGTTGCATTGCATTGGCGTGCGCTCACCGCTGCTAATGTCCACGTCATTGATAAACAGCGACGTGCGGTTTTTGCTTGCGCGGGCATAGGCGCCTTCAAGGGGCGCGTCGATCATCACTTTGTCCCAAACGCTCGCCCCGACCAGCGCTTTGGTCGACAGGTTCAAAAACGCTTCAGCCGCGGGGTTGCTTTGCGCAATCGTATCATCGCGGTTAAGCAGCAATGCGGGCACCGGCAGCGAATTCCAAAGAGCATTCATGCAAGGGCCTCCTGTGCCAAGGCGTCGGGTAGCAATTTGAAAACTTCAGCGCTTGAGCGTTGTGTTAGAACCGCTTTGCGCAAGGCTGGTTCGGGGCGCGAAATGTCCATGTACCAACCCAAATGTTTGCGCGCGACCTTGCCGCCGAGTTCATCCCCGTAAAAAGACAGCATCGCGTCGTAGTGGCCCGAAACCATGTCAATAAAGTCCGACCCTTGCGGCGCTGGTGGGGCAGTCTGCCCCGATAGTTGCGCCGCCACATCGCGCAAAATCCAAGGCCGCCCTTGTGCGCCGCGCCCGATCATCACACCGTCAGCGCCAGACGCCGTCAATGCGTCCTTGGCGGTTTGGCTGTTCACAATATCGCCGTTGGCAATCACGGGGATAGACACCGCGTCTTTGATTGGCGCAATCGCATCCCAATCAGCGCGACCTTTGTAAAACTGACATCGCGTGCGGCCATGAATAACCATCCGCGCAATTCCGGCGTTCTCGGCGCGGACCGCCAATTCAGCAGCATTTAACAGCGCGTCGTCCCACCCTAAGCGGGTCTTTAAAGTGACGGGAATATCCACCGCCCCAACGACGGCATCAATCAACGTCAGCGCATGATCCAGATCGCGTAGCAATGCAGACCCTGAATAGCCGCTTGTGACCTTTTTGGCGGGGCATCCCATGTTGATGTCGATCATCGCCGCGCCATTCGCTTCAACATGACGCGCGGCTTCAGCCATCCAATGTGCTTCGCGCCCCGCAAGCTGCACGGCGGTGTTGCCTTGGTTGACCCCAAGTTCCGCTTTTTCGCGCACACCGGGTTTCGCTTGTACCATTTCCTGGCTGGCAACCATTTCCGAGACAACCCAACCCGCCCCAAACGACGCGACCAACTGGCGAAATGGCAAATCCGTGATCCCCGCCAACGGCGCGAGTGCCACGGGGCTGTCTGGTGTTGGCAATGGGATTTCACTGAGCATGGGCATGGGCATGGGCTATCGTGAATGTCCGCCATACTCAAGAAATCGACGTCTAATTATCAGGCAAGAAACGGGAAGTGCCTAATATTTGTGCAGTTGCGTTGATCCCCTTCCCCCCAAGCACCGCGCTGGGTAGAACGGGGCACCAACAAGGACGTCCCTGACCAATGTTAGCAAAGCCAACAGTCGCCGCCATTATCGTCGCCGCCGGACGCGGACGTCGCGCAGGTGGTGATGTTCCCAAGCAATGGCAGCAGATCGCCGGGAAAACGGTTCTGGAACAAACGCTTGCACGGTTTCAAACCCATCCGCGTGTCGATGAAATTGTGCTGGTTGTCGCGCGCGAGGATCTTGGTTGGGTTGAAACGATGGGGCTTGAATCGCAAGCAACGATTGCGATCGGAGGGTCCGATCGTGTGGCGTCTGTCTTAAGCGGGCTTGTGTCCACACAAGCTGACCACGTGTTGATCCACGATGCGGCGCGGTGTTGTTGCCCAGCTGAGGTGATCGACCGTGTGCTCGACGCGCTTGACCACCATTTGGGCGCAGCACCTGCTTTGCCCGTCACGGACGCCCTATGGACCGGTGCAGCGGATCTTGTAACAGGGGTTCAGGATCGCGCCGGTCTGTTCGCAGCGCAAACCCCGCAAGGCTTTCATCGCGATGCTATTGTGAAAGCCCATCGCGCCAATGACCAACCCGCAGCTGACGACGTCGAAATCGCACGGCGGGCCGGGCTTGATGTGGCAATCGTTCAGGGCGATGCAGGCAACCTAAAAATTACCACGCCCGAAGATTTTGCGCGGGCTGCAAAACAACTGGAGACACCATTGGACATCAGAACAGGCAACGGGTTTGACGTGCATCGCTTTGGCGATGGCGACCATGTGATGCTGTGTGGCGTGAAGGTCCCTCACGCGCGCGGATTGCAGGGCCATTCTGACGCGGACGTTGGCATGCACACGGTCACAGACGCCATTTACGGCGCGCTGTGTCGTGGTGATATTGGCCAGCATTTCCCACCCAGTGATCCACAATGGAAAGGCGCTGAAAGCCACATTTTCCTGGCGCATGCCTGTGCCTTGGCGCGTGAGATGGGCTTCGAAATCACCCATATGGATTGCACATTGATCTGCGAGTTCCCAAAAATCGGCCCTGTGGCGCACCCCATGCGCGCGCGGATGGCTGACGTAATGGGCCTCGATATTGATCGCGTTAGCGTTAAGGCCACAACGTCTGAACGCCTTGGGTTTACGGGGCGCGGTGAAGGCATTGCGGCACTGGCGACAGTGACCCTTATCAAAGGAACAACAGCATGAAAAACTGGTGGGCAGAGATCACGGCGACCTATTTCTATGTGGGCTATTTGAAACCAGCACCCGGGACGTGGGGATCCCTCGCTGCCCTGCCCCTTGCGTGGTTGATTTATGAAATTGGTGGCATCTGGTTGTTCCTCATCGCCATTCCTGCGGCCTACATCAAAGGCTACATCGCCACCAAAGTGATGACCGAGGGCAAAGACAATCATGACCCGTCCGAGATCGTGATTGATGAGGTCGTGGGCCAGTGGATCGCCCTTGCCCCTGTGTTTGTCGGCGCTAGCTACGCTGGGGTATCGTCACTTTCCCTTTGGCCCGGTTGGATCGTCGCATTCGCGTTGTTCCGCTTGTATGACATCATGAAGCCCGGCCCGGTTGGTTGGGCAGATCGCAAAGACAACGCGACTGGCGTCATGTTGGATGATGTGATTGCGGGCCTGTTCGCGGCGCTTTGGGTCGTGGTTCTTGCTGGGCTTTGGCATGGATTGCTACAGTGACCCTCGCGAATGAGGTCGTTGCGGCGGCAATTGCAAAAGGCCTGAAAATCACCACCGCCGAAAGCTGCACAGGCGGGATGGTCAGCGCCGCGATTACCGATATTGCAGGCAGGTCCGCGATGTTCGAACGTGGCTTCGTAACTTATTCTAACGCGGCAAAGGTCGAAATGTTGGCCGTCGAGACTGCAATTTTAGACGCGCATGGTGCGGTAAGTGAAGAGGTCGCCGCACAAATGGCACGTGGGGCCGCAAACGCCGCATACGCAG
>JAHBAO020000089.1 GCA_018500065.2 Octadecabacter sp.
AATCTTGGAAAACTTCAGGAAATGGCAGATTTATTGTCTCCGTTTGGGGTCACCGTTTCGTCAAACGCGGATCATGGATTACCTGAACCCGAAGAAACGGAAACAACGTTTGTCGGGAATGCCCGCATCAAAGCACATGCGGCGGTTGCAACGACTGGACTTCCTGCCTTGTCTGACGACAGCGGAATTACTGTTGATGGTTTGGATGGTTCGCCAGGTGTCTATACTGCGGACTGGGCCGAAACGCCAAATGGCCGCGATTTTGTTAAAGCGATGACGCGGACTTGGGATGAGTTGGAAGCGCGCAACGCGCCTGAGCCGCGCTTGGCACAGTTTCGTTGTTGTCTGGTTCTGGCGTGGCCAGACGGCCATGATGAAGTTTTCGAAGGAGTCATGCCAGGTCGTTTGGTTTGGCCGATGCGTGGCGATCAAGGGCATGGGTATGACCCGATTTTCCAACCGGACGGTTATGCGCAGACCTTCGGCGAAATGGACCGTTGGGAGAAGAACAGGATCAGTCACCGCGCGGATGCCTTTGCCAAATTGATTGCGGGCTGTTTTGCCTGACGCATGGCGCGACGGGGGCTTTGGCCTTTATGTCCATTGGCCGTTTTGCCAAGCGAAGTGCCCGTACTGCGATTTCAATTCTCACGTTGTTTCGTCGATTGATCAGGAGCGTTGGGCCAGCGCGTTTGAAAGCGAGATTGACCGACTGGCGGCAATGACGCCTGACCGCGTTCTCAATTCTGTGTTTTTTGGCGGTGGCACCCCGAGCCTTATGGACGTTGAGACGGTCGAGCGGATTTTGAACAGAGTCCGGAAATCTTGGCGCTTCGCAAATGACATTGAGATCACGCTAGAAGCAAACCCGACGTCCATCGAGGCTGGCCGTTTTACGGGTTATCACGCGGCAGGCGTGAATCGTGTTTCGGTTGGTGTACAAGCGCTGAATGATCCTGACTTGAAAGCAATTGGTCGACTTCATTCCGCGAAGGAAGCATTAGTGGCTGTTGATGTTGCACGTTCGACTTTTGAGCGCGTTAGTTTCGATTTGATATATGCGAGACAGAATCAGACGGCGGAACAATGGCAGGCCGAACTAAATCAGGCGCTGTCGTTTGAGCCGGACCATTTGTCACTTTATCAGTTAACGATCGAAGACGGCACCGCGTTTGGGGACCGTCTTAAACGAGGTTTACTAAAGGGTTTACCCAGTGAAGACCTCGGTGCTGACATGTGGGAAATTACTCAGTCAACCTGCGAGAAAGCGGGGTTACTGGCATATGAAGTGTCTAATCATGCCAAAATTGATCAAGAAAGCCGTCACAACTTAATCTACTGGCGGTCTGGAGATTGGGTTGGAATTGGACCCGGCGCGCATGGAAGACTGACGTTAGAGGGAATACGCCACGAGACTGTTTGCGTTAAAAGCCCTGGAATTTGGATGGAGCAAGTTGAAACAGGGGCGATCAACACCAACTTTGCAACGCCGCTTAGCGCTTCGGACGTGATTGAAGAGCGTGTGCTTATGGGTTTGCGTATGTCAGAAGGTATTGAACTTCCTGAAGACTGGATGGAATATAAAAATTTAGAAATCAAATACTTAGAGGATTTAGGGCATTTAACTGTTCGAGGGCCGCGCCTTCTAGTGACTCCAGAAGGTCGGCCTATATTGAACGCTGTAATCGCGCATCTGCTGGGATCCTAATTGCCAGACAGCAGCCTTAACAAATCATCCAACTGCTCTAAATCGCGGTAGTTCAGTGTCACTTGCCCGTTCTCTTTTCCCTCAGCGTGGTTAATGCTCACGCGCATCCCGAGTTGAGCGGAAAGATCGTTCTCGATCTGCACTGTATCCGCATCTTTCGACCCTGTTTTGGCGCGAGACGTTTTTTTGGTAGACGCTTTCGTTGCCTTTGTAAGCTTCTCTGCGTCTCGAACTGAAAGCCCGCTTTGAACTATTTGAGCAGCAAGATTGGCGGCATCAGGATGGCCAACCAAGGTTCTCGCATGACCTGCAGACAACTTTCCATTTTGTAAGAGCGTTTGAACAGTGTCAGGCAAAGTGAGAAGGCGAACCGAGTTCGCTATGTGGCTTCTGCTCTTACTCAGCGCCTTGCCCATTTCTTCTTGAGTGCGTCCAAATTTTTCCATCAACTGTTTGTAACCTGCCGCTTCGTCAATTGCGTTCAAGTCAGCGCGTTGGATGTTCTCAATAATGGCGACCTCGAGGACTTCAACGTCCGTAAAGTCACGAATGATTACAGGGACTTCATGCAACCTTGCGCGCTGCGCAGCACGCCAACGACGTTCGCCAGCGACGATTTCATATTCGCCATTCTTGCCGATTTTCTTGCGAACGATAAGCGGCTGAATGACACCTTTCTCAGCGATCGACGCTGTAAGGTCGGCCATCGCCCGATCATCGAAGCTGCGCCGCGGTTGGTCCGGGTTTGGATAGATTTGATCAACCGGCAGGGTGTGACCCGTTGGTGCCGAAGTTTCCTTCGCTTCGACGTTGGACTGGCTCACATCAGACATCAGCGCGGACAGGCCGCGTCCTAGACCTCGGTTAGGTGTTTTAGGTGTGTTCATGATGCTCTCCGGCTTTTGGGGTTGGATTCGCGCGAAATGATCTCTTCAGCCAGCGCAAGATAGGCATGAGAGCCTTTGGACGCAGGGTCGTAGTCTATGATTGGAAGTGCAAACGATGGTGCTTCGCTTAGTCTGACATTTCTTGGGATTACGGTCTTAAAGACGAGATCACCAAGATTGTCGCGCGCG
>JAHBAO020000376.1 GCA_018500065.2 Octadecabacter sp.
CAATCGCATTGATTGCCCCCACGCTTCGAAATTGACCGCACCTATCTTTCCAGATTCCTAACGCAGGCCATGTTCATCGCTCGCATTTAATATAACCTCACGGCTGTCACTTGCCGCGCCTAACGCGTGCTGGAATAGAGGGCCTATGTTGTTACGCGTAACTGATCTCGTCAAAACCTACCCCGGTCCTGATGGCCCTTTGCCGATCTTGAATGGGGTCAGCATGGAAATGGACGCAGGCGCGACCCTCGCTTTGACTGGGGAATCCGGCTCAGGGAAAAGCACGCTATTGCACCTTGTCGGTGGGTTAGACCACCCTGACAGTGGATCGGTAAAGATTGATGGAACCGACATTGGTGCCTTGGATGATGCGGGCCGTGCCGCCGTGCGGCGCGGCAAAGTCGGTGTCATTTTCCAGCAGTTTAACCTCATTCCTTCGCTAACCGTGGCGTCCAATATCGCATTTCAAGCGCGTCTTGGCGGGTGTGAGGATAAGGCGTGGATCAAAGACCTTGCAACGCGAATGGGCCTTGGTGCGCAAATGGCCAAATACCCAGAACAACTTTCAGGGGGGCAACAGCAGCGTGTCGCGATTGCGCGTACCTTGGCCGCGCGCCCTGCGTTGATCTTGGCGGATGAACCGACGGGCAATCTTGATGAGACCACCGCGGATGCGGTGTTGGACCTGATGTTGGAATTGGCCGCTGAAACGCAAGCAGCGCTATTGATGGTGACCCATTCCGAACGCCTTGCCGCACGAATGGGTCGACGATTGCACCTGCGGGCAGGTCGCGTGGCATGACGCAGGCGGGCTTACAGGCACTGTTGTCCCACTGGCTGCGCAATCCGATGCAGCTGTTTACTATGATTGTAGGCTTGTCGCTTGCAACGGCGCTTTGGTCCGGTGTTCAGGCGGTAAACGCTGAAGCGCGGGCAAGCTATGACGCTGCTGCGCAAGCTTTGGGCGAGGGGCGCTTCGCACAGATCACGTCCGCGAATGGTGCAATCGCGCAAGTGGACTACAACCGTCTGCGCCGCGCGGGATGGCTGGTCAGCCCCGTCGTCGAAGGGCGCCTCGACGGGGTTCGCCTGATCGGGCTGGACCCACTGACCTCCCCCAGTGGAATGTCGCCAATGGGCGTTCGCGAGGGAGGCCTTTCGATCGACGTTCTGCTTGGCGGAGCGTTGTTTGCAACGCAGGATACGTGTGGCCAGTGGGGAACAAAGGACGTAGCGCGCGTCGTAACTCCGGATGCCGCACCCGGTGTGGTCATCACAGACGTTGGAACAGCGCAGCGACTTCTTGGGTTGGAAAACGTGCTCAGTCGTCTTCTCGTTTCACCGACGCAACCGATTAAGCAAACCCCATTGAACGAGGTCATATCCGACCTGACCCTGCGCGCGCCGCAAGATGGTTCAGACGTTGGTCGGCTTACAGACAGCTTCCACCTGAACCTCACCGCGTTTGGGTTACTGTCTTTTGCGGTTGGTATTTTCATTGTCCACGGCGCAATCGGCTTGGCGTTTGAACAGCGCCGCCCTGTCATTCGCACCCTACGGGCGCTGGGGTTTCCGTTGCGTCGATTGATCGTTTTGATTGCGATTGAACTGCTGGTGCTGTCCCTTATCGCAGGCGCGATCGGCGTTGGGCTCGGGTATCTTGTGGCTGCCGCGCTATTGCCAGATGTCGCGGCAACGATTTCCGGCCTCTACGGTGAAACCGTGTCCGGCACGCTGCAACTGCGCCCCGAATGGTGGTTGTCGGGTTTGATGGTCGCTGTAGGCGGCACATGTATGGCCGCCGCAGCGTCGCTTTTCCAACTCGCGCGTATGCCGCTATTGGCTTCGGCGCGGCCACGTGCTTGGGCGATGCAGGCAGGCAAGGGGCGGTTGTATCAAGCAGGCCTTGCAGTTGCGTTGTTGATACTCGCAGCGCTTTTGGGCGCATTCGGCAGCGGTCTGACGGCGGGCTTTGGCATGCTGGCTGCGCTTTTGATTGGTGCAGCCTTGGCGCTTCCCGTGGTGCTTGATCGCGTGCTCGCGTTCGGCGCATCGCAGGCAAAATCGGTCATTGCGGAATGGTTCTGGGCGGACACGCGCCAACAGCTTCCGGGCCTGTCATTGGCGTTGATGGCGTTGCTACTTGCGATGGCGGCAAACGTCGGCGTTTCAACAATGGTCAGTAGCTTCCGTTTGACGTTCACCGGCTTTCTTGATCAACGCCTTGCGTCCGAATTCTATGTCTATGCTGACGATGCGAACCAAGCGGCGGCACTGCAAACTTATCTTACTGCGCGGGTGGACAAAGTCCTGCCTATCCAATCGGCTGATCAAAACGTGCGTGGGCTGCCTTCGGAAATCTATGGCCCAACAGCGCACGCAACCTACCGTGAAAACTGGCTGTTCCTGCAAGCTGCCCCAGACGCATGGGCGCGGATCGAAGCGGGTGAAGGTGCTGCGATAAACGAGCAACTCGCACGGCGCGCTGACGTTGCGATTGGCGATGAAATCATCTTGGCTGGAAACGCATTTCCTGTGCTTGGAATTTATGGTGATTACGGAAATCCCATCGGCCAAGTCATCGTGACCGAAACTACGTTCAAAGACCTGTTTCCTGAAATCAGCCCGTTGCGATTTGGGTTGCGGATGAATGCTGCGGAGGTGCCTGCGTTGACAGAAGAGTTACGCGAAGACTTCGGCCTTGCGGCCGCAAACATGGTGAACCAAACAGGGATCAAGGCCTTTTCCCTCAGCGTGTTTGACCGCACATTTACCGTCACTGGTGCGTTGAATGTGTTGACCCTTGCCGTGGCTGGGTTTGCGATCCTGATGAGCCTTCTGACACTCGCCACCATGCGCCTGCCACAACTCGCGCCTGTTTGGGCGCAAGGTCTTACGCGGGCAAAACTGGGGCGCATTGAACTCATCCGGGCTGTGCTGCTCGCACTCCTCACTACAGCCCTCGCGCTACCACTCGGCCTTGCATTGGCGTGGACATTATTGGCTGTCGTAAATGTCGAGGCCTTCGGTTGGCGCCTTCCGATGTTCTTGTTCCCGATGGACTACGCCCGCCTTGCGATCTTTGCAGTTGGCGCGGCAGTTCTTGCGGCACTCTGGCCCGCGCGAAAACTCGCACGCACCAGACCTGCGGACCTTCTCAAGGTGTTTTCAAATGAACGCTAGACTTCTTCTTTTGCTGCTTCTTTGGCCTTTCGCGGCGTCAGCCCAAGGGTTCGCGGGCCTTGGCACAGCCACCGAAGGGTTCGGGACCCCCGAACGCCCAGCGGTTTTCGACTTTCCGCGTGACCACGGCCCGCACGACGACTACCGCATTGAATGGTGGTACCTGACAGCAAATCTCACCGCGGAAGATGGAACCGCCTATGGTTTGCAATGGACCCTGTTTCGCTCTGCTTTGTCGACTGAAGGCGGAGAAGGTTGGGCCTCGCCGCAGTTCTGGATGGGGCACGCAGCTGTCACTACGCCAACCGATCATTACGTTGCGGAGCGCCTCGCACGCGGCGGCATCGGGCAAGCGGGTGTTACGGTCGGCCCTTTTGAGGCGTGGATTGATGATTGGCAGTTGGTTGGATCAAGCTTTGACACCCTCAACATGACCGCCAGCGGGCCGGACTTTGCCTATGACATGGACCTGAGCGCGCAAGGTCCGCTCATCTTTCACGGTGAAAACGGATACTCGGTCAAATCCGCAGACGGGCAGGCGTCCTATTATTATTCGCAACCATTTTACCGCATCGAAGGGACGTTAAACTTGCCCGATGGCGACGTTCAAGTTTCTGGAAACGCATGGCTTGATCGCGAATGGTCATCTCAACCTTTGTCAGAAGATCAAACCGGATGGGACTGGTTCTCGCTTTCATTGGACGATGGAAAACTAATGGGGTTCCGGCTGCGCCAAGACGATGGCAGCTACTATACATCCGCGACGTGGATCACACCCGATGGTGAAACAACCGCCTATCCAGATGGCGCGTTTCAAGCCGATCCTGTGTCATATTCCGATGTAGATGGCCGCCAAGTCCCGACGCAGTGGAACGTCAGGCTAGATACTTGCGGGGTTGATGTTGATGTCTACGCGCTTAATCCGCAGGCGTGGATGGCGACATCGGTTCCCTATTGGGAAGGCCCGATCATCATCGAAGGGTCCCACAGAGGTGTCGGATATCTTGAAATGACGGGCTACGAGTGACGCAGGCGTGATGATGACCCTCTCGCTCAAACGGAATTCTGGCGATAAGACGACCTTATGAAACAAACAATTCCTTTCACCCGTGATCTTGTTCTTGTTGGCGGTGGCCACACCCACGCGCTGGTTTTGCGCAGTTGGGGGATGAACCCGTTGCCAGGCGTTCGGTTGACAGTTGTCAACCCTGGCCCAACTGCGCCGTATTCCGGAATGCTTCCCGGATTTGTCGCGGGGCATTACACGCGTGATGAACTGGACATTGATTTGGTGAAGCTTGCGCGTTTTGCTGGGGCACGACTGATCGCAGGAAAAGCCGTCGCGATTGATCCGCTCGCCAAAATGATCAGCGTGCCGGGTCGCCCTGACATTGCCTATGACGTGGCTGCAATCGACGTTGGGATCACCTCTGAAATGCCGACACTTGCGGGGTTTGCCGCGCATGGCATTCCAGCAAAGCCGCTTGGTATTTTTGCTTCTCGTTGGGATGCATACCGAGCAACCGCGACAAGCCCGAAGGTCGCCGTCATCGGTGGTGGCGTGGCAGGCGCGGAGCTTGCGATGGCGATGGCATATGCATTGCGCGACAAAGCGCCCGAGGTTTCGTTAATCGACCGCGGGGAGGTGTTGGACGGGTTCAACGCGCCAAGCCGGCACCGTCTGCTGGCCGCGTTGGAAGTGCTAAATGTTTCATTAGTCGAAAATGCGGAAGTCGCCGAAGTTTTGCCCGATGCGGTGCGACTAACAGATGGCACGCGCGTCCCATCAGATTTTACAACTGGTGCGGCTGGCGCGCGGCCACATGATTGGGTCGCAGACATCGGGCTTAAACTGCACGACGGCTCGCTTGTCGTTGGGCCGACTTTGCAAACATCCGATCCAGACATCTTCGCTGTTGGTGATTGTGCGCATTTATCGCACGATCCGCGCCCGAAGGCCGGAGTCTTTGCCGTCCGTGAAGCACCTTATCTGTTCGACAATCTGCGTGCCCGTTTGTCGGGCGGAAAGATGCGCAACTACCACCCGCAAAAAGACTACCTCAAACTGATCTCACTTGGCGGAAAAGAAGCGCTGGCGGAAAAGCTCGGCACGGCGCGGCGTGGTGCGCTGTTGTGGAAATGGAAAAACCACATCGACCGCACGTTCATGAACCAATTAGATAAGTTGCCTCAGATGGAAACCGAAATGCCGTTGCACGTTGCCTCGGGTGTCAAAGATGCGCTCGGTGACGCACCATTGTGCGGCGGGTGCGGGGCTAAGGTTGGACGGAGCGCGCTACAAAACGCGCTAAGGTCAGTGCCAGCAACGGACCGCAAAGACATCGTGCTTTTGGCGGGCGATGATGCCGCTTTGTTGAAAACGGGTGACGCCTTGCAGGTTCTCACAACGGACCATCTGAGTGCTGTTACGAGCGACCCTGTTCTCATGGCTCAGATCACGGCGATCCATGCACTGGGAGATATTTGGGCAATGGGTGCTGATCCGCAGGCAGCCGTTTTGTCCTTAACGCTACCGCGTATGTCGGCCGGTTTGCAGCAGCGCACTGTTGCCGAGATCACGCAAACCATTTCTGCAAATTTGGGGGGCGCGGCACTGGTCGGCGGGCACACGACGATGGGCGACAGCCTGACGATAGGCTTGTCCATTACCGGCCTCTGTTCACGCGATCCTGTGACATTGGCAGGTGCGCAGGTTGGCGATGTTCTGGTACTAACCAAACCCATCGGTTCTGGTACGATTTTGGCCGCTGAAATGCGCCGCCTTGCGCGCGGGTCGGATGTATTGAGCTGTTTCCGGTCGATGACGCAAAGCAGTGAAGACATCGCTCGTTTGCTCAAGGATGCGCATGCGATGACCGATGTAACCGGTTTTGGGCTTGCGGGGCATTTGGCAGGAATCTGTGAGGCATCCGGCGTTGGAGCAACAGTGCGATTAGATGACGTTCCATTGCTCGACGGTGCGTTGGATTTGACTGAAGCGGGGGTGCGGTCTTCGCTATTTCCCGACAACCGCGCCGATCCACGTATCACCGCACCTGACACTGCGCGCGCGGCCCTGATGTTTGATCCGCAAACTGCTGGCGGGTTGTTGGCGGCACTGCCCCGCGACCAAGCCGATGCGATCGCGAATGGTCTTACCCCGTCGCCATTTACTGTCATCGGCGAGATCACCAAAGGCAGTGGCGTAACGTTCAGCTAGCGGTTTCAACCCATGCCGCGATCTGGGCGGCTAAGTCTGCGCGTGCTGCTTCCGTCAAGTTCGGGGCCTCGAACCGATGTAATACATCTGCGCCATTGCGGGCGCGACCAGACCGATATGTCGGGTCGTAGTGGTCTTCCATTAACGCCCGCGCAAGGTCTTCAAACGCGCCAGCATTTAGGTGGGTGATCCAAC
>JAHBAO020000344.1 GCA_018500065.2 Octadecabacter sp.
GGCGACTAGCGGATGAACGATCTGTTGTATGTGGTCCAGAATGGCTGGGTCTTCGCCAATCAAGCCGCGCAACCTCTCTCGTGAAACCGCACCACCTTCCATCGCATCCGGATAGTGCTCTGCAACGATACCCGCAGCTGCGCCCCCGACGCCGTATAATTTTCGAACCACAGCGTCGGCATCCCAAACAGGCACACCTTCATCTGCAAACATCTGTGCAGTCGTAGATTTGCCCATGCCAATGGACCCCGTAAGGCCTAGAATAAAAGTCATGCAAGAACGGCAGCGCGCGTGTCTACGTCAACCTCCGGGCGTACGCCGAACCAGCGTTCAAATCCGGGGACTGCCTGATGCAGTAACATGCCCAAACCATCCACTACGACGCATCCCGCTGCTTCTGCTTCGACCAACAGCCGTGTCTTCAAGGGATTGTAAACAAGGTCAGTCACAACAGTTCCGCGCCGCAACCCATCAAGAGGCACCCGGAAGTCCGGCTTGCCCTCCATGCCAAGCGATGTGGTGTTCACAACCGTCGCCGCATCCTCAAGCATGTTTCCAGCCTGCACCCAGTCAACGACCGTAACCTTGGTGCCAAACGCCGCCTTTAACGCCTCTGCCTTTGGTCGTGTTCTGTTGCTGAGATAAATCTCCTGCACGCCAACGTCGATCAAGGACGCAATCACCGCGCGTGCAGCGCCACCTGCACCCAACACAGCGGCGGGGCCAATCGACGGGGCCCAACCTGGAGCACCTTGCTTTAGGTTCGCTATAAATCCGTACCCGTCTGTGTTGTCAGCGTGGATTTTTCCGTCTTTGCGGAAAATCAACGTATTCGCAGCACCGATAAGCGTGGCGCGATCTGTTGCAAGATCCGCGATCTCAAGCACGTCGACTTTGTGGGGCGCGGTCACATTGCAGCCAACAAAACCCATCTTAGGCATTGCACGAATGACCTGTTCCAAATCGCCCTCAGTCACGTGAACTGGGACATAAAACCCGGGACGGTCATATGCCTTAAGCCAGTGGCGGAACAGCTGTGGCGATCGGGATTGCGAGATCGGGTTTCCAAGAACGCCGGCGAGTGGGATTGTTCGGTCAGTCATGTTGGCAGTGTTCCGCGAAGCGTAAGATAAGACAAGAGTTCCAATAAGGGCATACCCTGAATGATAAATGTATCACCTTGTACCATACGGAAAAGACGAATGCCTTCTTCTTCTATTTTGTAACCGCCGACAGACCAGCGAATACTGTCCCAGTTGCGGTCTGTGTAGTCATCTAAGTAAGCGTCTGAGAAATCCCGCATGGCAAGGCGCGCAACCCCGACATGCCGCCACACTGGTTTAAGGTCTTCATATACAACGGCCGCGGACAATAATTGATGAGTCTCACCGCGCAAGGCGACAAGTTGTTCTCGTGCCTCTTCGGATGTTTTGGGTTTTGATAGTACTGATCCTTTGAACGACAGCACTTGATCACATCCTAATACAAGACGTCCAACACCCTTCTCAGCAACTTTGCGAGCTTTCATTTCAGCGAGCGCGTCCGCAATATCACGTGGTGTTGCATCCTCTGCCTCCAAAGCACGCTTAATCGAATCTTCATCGATTCGTGCTGGAATAGCCGTGTGGTCTACGGCTGCATTTAGAAGAAGTTTACTACGAATTTCTGAGGTTGAAGCCAAAATAATCGGTTCGGTCATGTGGATATCCCAGTGGGTTACTGCATGCACACGTGATGGGGCGGATTGGGGCTAAGAGCAACATCAACCCGACAGTACCGAAGTTATATGAGATGTCCCAACTTCACGCTCAGTTATCCACGACGGATAAGTAGGAATCGAAGGTGTGTATAAACATGATCGAGACTCGGACTGGTGCCGAATTCAAGTTCTCTTCGCGTATTAAAACGTATTTTTTACAGATAGTTAAAATCTATTTCAGGTGTTGGTTCTATTTATACCGTTATTTCAGATCGTGGATAAACGTGTGGGGGAATTAGTTTTTCAAAAGCGTCCACATCACTACTACTACAACAACCTTTTAATTCTTTTTTTAAAGTAGAAAGAAAACACGCAAGTCCCTTTGTTCAAAATCACCTTTCCAGTGTTAATTGACACAAGCTTTCAGAAAGCTTAGGCAAAGACACCTTTCGTCCGAAAGGCTTTTTCCTGATTAAATGATCAATGCTGTGAAAACAGCCGGAGACCTATTGATGTCCGACGACGTAGTGCTTGACGAGAATATGCCAACCGACCGCTTAAACCTTGCAGATCTTAAGGCACAAAGCCCAAAAGACCTGCTCTCTCTTGCTGAGGAGCTTGAGATTGAGAACGCATCAACGATGCGCAAGGGCGATATGATGTTTTCGATCCTCAAAGAACGTGCTGAGGATGATTGGGTTATTGGTGGCGATGGTGTTTTAGAGGTTGTTCAAGACGGTTTCGGATTTTTGCGCTCTCCTGGGGCAAATTACCTACCTGGACCCGATGATATCTACGTTTCCCCAGAAATGATCCGCCTTCATGCGCTGCGCACGGGTGACACGGTTGAGGGTGTCATCAAAGAACCGTCTGAGACAGAACGTTACTTCGCGCTCACCAAAGTTGAGAAGATTAATTTCGAAGAGCCAGAGCGTGCGCGTCACAAAGTTGCTTTTGAAAATTTGACACCGCTTTACCCTGATGAACGCCTTAAAATGGAAACGGATGATCCGACGACCAAGGATCGGTCTGCGCGGATTATCGACCTGGTTGCCCCTATTGGTAAGGGTCAGCGTTCTTTGATCGTAGCGCCACCGCGTACGGGTAAAACAGTTTTATTACAGAACATCGCGCATTCTATCGCGGCGAACCATCCTGAGTGTTACTTGATCGTCCTGTTGATTGATGAACGTCCGGAAGAAGTCACAGACATGCAGCGATCTGTTAAGGGTGAAGTTGTTTCTTCGACGTTCGACGAACCAGCGTCCCGTCACGTGGCTGTGTCTGAAATGGTCATTGAGAAAGCTAAGCGACTTGTTGAACATAAGCGCGACGTTGTGATCTTGCTCGATTCCATCACGCGCCTTGGGCGGGCGTTTAACACGACTGTGCCGTCGTCTGGTAAGGTTCTGACCGGTGGTGTCGATGCCAACGCATTGCAGCGCCCTAAGCGTTTCTTTGGTGCGGCGCGTAACATCGAAGAGGGTGGATCCCTAACTATCATCGCGACAGCATTGATCGATACGGGTAGCCGTATGGATGAAGTCATCTTTGAAGAATTCAAAGGCACCGGTAACTCCGAAATCGTGCTCGACCGTAAGATTGCTGACAAGCGCGTGTTCCCGGCGATGGATATTCTTAAGTCTGGTACGCGTAAGGAAGATTTGCTGGTTGATAAGGTTGATCTTCAGAAGACCTACGTATTGCGGCGAATCTTGAACCCAATGGGCACGACCGACGCGATCGAGTTCCTGATTTCCAAGTTAAAACAAACTAAGACGAACTCGGATTTCTTTGATTCTATGAATACGTAACTATTGTTTAATAACAATGGGTTAACGGATATGGATACGATTTATGCGCTCGCATCAGCCGCGGGAAAGGCTGGTGTTTCGGTCATCCGAATTTCTGGGCCTGACGCGCTGCGGTGTTGCGCCGAAATGGGCGTGGGTATTGGCGAAAACGACCGCAAACTTGTTAAGGTTATCGACGAAGATGGAAGCCTGATTGATCAAGCTTTCGCGATCAGCTTTGCTCACGGTCGCAGCTTTACCGGTGAGCAAGTCGTCGAGCTTCAGACGCATGGTTCCCCCGCAATTGTTACGGCGGTCCTCAGAAGGCTTGGCGGGCTCGGACTTCGGCTTGCAGAGGCTGGAGAATTTACTAAACGCGCAATGGAAAACGGCATGCTCGACCTGGCCCAAGTCGAAGGTCTTGCCGATCTTATCGACGCGGAAACAGAAAGCCAGAGACGCCAAGCGGTGCGGGTTTTCAATGGAGCGCTAGGTGAACTAGCGGATCGTTGGCGGCTGAAACTGGTGCGCGCTGCCGCACTTTTGGAAGCTACGATTGATTTCGTTGACGAAGATGTTCCTGTAGACGTCTATCCCGAAGTGAACGAGTTGATTAAAGCGGTATCTAAAGAAGTTTCGCACGAAGCGGCAGGTGTCCGTGTACGTGAGCGAGTTCGCGACGGGTTCGAAGTGGCGTTGGTTGGACCTCCGAACTCTGGAAAATCCACTTTGTTGAATAGGTTAGCGGGCCGGGAGGCAGCGATCACCTCAGATATTGCAGGTACCACGCGTGATGTGATTGAGGTGCGGATGGATCTTGATGGGTTGCCAGTTACCGTTTTGGATACCGCTGGATTACGGGATTCTGATGATGTGTTGGAGGGTATCGGTATCGAGCGCGGTCGTGTTCGCGCCCGACACGCGGATGTTCGTGTACATTTGTTAGACAGTGAGCCAGAGCGAGTGGTTCAACGGGGCGACGGATTAGATATTTTTCTGATATCAAAGGGTGATCTTTTAAACGGTAAGCAAGAAAGTGGTGTCTCAGGTTTAACCGGGTTGGGTGTAGATCGGCTGTTGGAACAGATTTCGGCCTACTTACAGAATCAAGTGGCGGGAGCAGGCGTTGCGACAAGGACACGGCATCAAACAGCGTTAGAGAAAGCCGGCACAGCGTTGCAAACTGTAAGAACTGGCCTTGAGCGTGCTGATTTACCAGTCGACTTATTGGCCGAGGACTTGCGTACGGCTATTCGTGCTTTGGATAGCCTCATTGGCCGTGTTGATGTAGAGAACGTGTTAGGTGAGATTTTCTCAAGTTTTTGTATCGGCAAGTAAGGATTGTTTCACGTGAAACATAAATATGATGTTGTCATAATTGGAGGTGGGCATGCTGGTTGCGAAGCGGCTCATGCGTCAGCGCGCTCAGGCGCGCATACCTTACTGTTGACTTTGAGGCAGGCAGACCTCGGCGTAATGTCGTGTAATCCGGCAATTGGTGGATTAGGAAAAGGTCATCTGGTTCGCGAAATAGATGCGCTTGATGGAATTATGGGCAAGGCCGCAGACTATGCGGGAATCCAGTTTCGGCTTTTGAATCGTAAGAAAGGGCCAGCCGTTCAAGGGCCGCGAACCCAGGCGGACCGTGTTTTATATCGCAACGGCGTTCAGGATCTAACAGAAAAACGCTCGAACTTGGACATTCTAGAGGGCGAGGTTGTCGATCTCACCTTGGAGGCTGGAAACGTTAACGGTGTTAAGCTTGCAGACGGTTCGGTTGTTTCTGCTAAAGCAGTCGTTTTAACGTCTGGAACATTCTTGCGTGGCGTGATCCACATTGGTGACGTCTGTCATTCTGGCGGCCGAATGGGGGATGCACCCTCAATTGCTTTGGCTGAGCGGTTGGCGTCCTATGATCTTCCAATGGGGCGGCTTAAAACCGGAACCCCACCAAGGTTAGATGGTCGAACGATTGAATGGGAAGGTCTTGGGTCTCAGGATGCGGATGAAAAGCCAGAGCTGTTTTCATTCATGCACCGTGCCCCATTCGCCAAGCAAATCGCATGCGGAATTACGCATACTAACTCGCAAACACATGATATTATTAAGAAAAATCTTAAACGTTCAGCTATGTACGGCGGGCATATTGACGGGGTCGGCCCGCGGTATTGCCCTTCGATCGAAGACAAGGTTGTCCGGTTTGCGGACAAGGACTCTCACCAGATTTTTCTTGAGCCCGAAAGCCTGACTGGGCACACGATTTACCCCAACGGAATATCCACTTCACTTCCCGTCGATGTGCAGGAGGATTATGTTCATTCTATCATTGGGCTTGAGAACGCAAAAATTTTGCAACCTGGCTATGCGATTGAGTATGACTTTGTTGATCCTCGAAGCCTAAGTTCGCAGCTAGAACTAAAGAGACTACCTGGCTTGTTTCTTGCGGGTCAGATAAATGGCACGACCGGTTATGAAGAAGCGGCAGGCCAAGGTTTGGTCGCAGGTCTTAACGCAGCAGCTAAATCTCTGGACAAAGAGCCAATACTGTTTGACCGCGCA
>JAHBAO020000182.1 GCA_018500065.2 Octadecabacter sp.
CCCGCCAGAAGTCGCACTGTTCGACCAAATCGAAATTCTAATGGTGGACTATGTCATGGCCGAACTCGGCGTTGACCGCGCTGAAGCCAATCATCTGCGCAGCCACTACTGGAAGACCTACGGCACGACACTTGCAGGCCTGATGGCGGAACACACCCTCGACCCCGACCCGTTCCTGCTGGCGGTGCATGATATCGACTTTAGCGTTCTGCCCAAGGCCCCCGATCTTGCTGAAGCAATCCGCGCCCTTCCCGGTCGCAAGATCGTCTACACCAACGGCACCGAACCCTATGCGCGCAATGTCTTGAACGCCCGCGCCTTGGACGGGGTTTTCGATGCGGTTTATGGTGTCGAACACGCAAGTTACCGCCCAAAACCCGAACAAGCCGCGTTTGAGGCGGTCTTCGCACTGGATGGTCTGCCCCCTGAACAAGGCGCGATGTTTGAGGATGACATCCGTAATCTTGCAGCCCCGCACGCGATGGGCATGCGCACGGTTCACGTCGCGCCGACCGCGCAGTCCCATGATCACATTCACCATCATACAGACGACCTTGCGGCCTTCTTGTCGCAGCTGGTCTGACATGCCTTTCATGCCGCCCCGCGCGGCCCTATGTTTCAGATCATGATCAAGACAGACATCTTCATTTCCGGCGGCGGCGTCGCCGGGCTTACGGCCGCCGCTGCCTTTGGCGCGGCAGGTTTTTCTGTGCTGATCGCAGACCCGATGCCGCCCATCACCGATAACGCAACCGACGGTGCCGACCTGCGCACAACCGCATTCTTACAACCCGCCCGTGACTTCCTGATTGCCGCTGGCCTGTGGGATCGCCTCGCGCGTTATGCCACGCCGTTGCAGGTCATGCGCATCGTTGATGCTGGCGGGGAAACCCCCGAACCACGCGTCACACGCGACTTTGACGCTGCCGATATCGGCGATCTTCCCTTTGGCTGGAACCTGTCCAACTGGCTGTTGCGCCGCGAAATGGTCGCCCGTCTTGATGAGCTCCCCAATGTCGAGTTTCGCAGCGGCGTTGGCTTTGCCGCCATGCTGACCCGCACCAATGAGGCCCGCGTGACCCTAACGGATGGCACGCGCATCACGACGAAACTGGTCATTGGTGCCGATGGACGCGGATCACCCGTTCGCCAAGCCGCTGGTATTGCGGCCAAAATCAACCGTTTCGGGCAAAAGGCCGTGACCTTCGCCGTCACCCATAACGCCCCCCACAACAATGTCTCAACCGAAATCCACCGCACTGGCGGCCCCTTCACTTTGGTTCCCTTACCTGATCATGACGGCAAACCATGTTCTGCGGTGGTCTGGATGGAAGACGGCCCAGAAGCCGCGCGCCTTGCTGCCCTTCCGACGGCTGCATTTGAAACCGAAGCCACTCTTCGCAGCGCGAATACTTACGGCCCGCTCACCCTCGCCAGCCGCCGCATGGCTTGGCCGATCATTAGCCAAATCGCGGATAAAATGTATGCCGAACGCGTGGCCTTGGTCGCAGAAGCGGCCCATGTTGTGCCACCCATCGGGGCGCAGGGCCTTAATATGTCGCTTGCAGACATGGCCTGCTTGCTTAACCTCGCCACAGCCAATCCCGACACATTGGGCAGCGCTGACATGCTGAAGACATACCACCGCGCCCGCCACGCTGACATCACCCTGCGCGTCAAAGGTGTCGATTTGTTGAACCGTGCATCCCAAGCTGAAAATCCCCTGCTGCGCGATCTGCGCGCAAAGGGTGTGGAGGCGCTCTACGGTCTTGCCCCGCTGCGCAAGACCATTATGAAAATGGGTTTAGGCGCAAAGGGTTAGGTTCCTGTGCTTTGAAACTTAGCCATCAAATACGGTCCCGACTTCACGGGCGCATAGGCGCTCGACCCATCAAGCGGTGCAATCTCAGCGTCCCAATCGGGTTGATGAAAATACGCCAATGATTTGCGCGCCGGCTGGTTGGGCCGCGCCACAACACGGTGCAACGTGCTGACCCATTTGTCATTGGTCCACCGCGCCATCAAATCCCCGATGTTGATGACAAAGGCATCTTTGGGAGCGGTAACATCCAGCCATTCACCGTCCCGCTGCACCTGCAATCCGCCGACACCTGCTTGCGGCAATAAAATCGTTAACGTCCCGTAGTCCGTATGCGCGCCCGCACGCTGCTGATCCGCCTCGGCAACCGCCCCCGTCGCCGGATAGTTCAGCGCCCTGAGCGCAGAAATAGGATGGTCAATAAAGGCGGCAAAGTAATCATCAGGCAACTCCAACGCCGCAGCAAAGGCCACCATGATCCGCGACGCCAGCTCTTCCAATTCCGAATAATAGGCATCCCACGCCGCACGAAACCCGACCACGTTCGGGTAAGGCGTTGGTTGATAACAAAAATCCATTGCATCTTGGCTGGCATCAACCGGAACAACCAGCGGTCCACCATTAAAGCTTTCTTTCAAATCCGGTGGCGTTTCCACGCCCTTGGACGCCGCCAGCGCTTCTTTCAGCGGCCCTATCCAACCATAAGGCGCACCCTCAAATGCGGGCGCAACCGTGGCTTTTTCCAGCGGCGTTTGCGCAAAGAACCCGTTCACAGCGCCCCATATTCCGTCAATCGTTCCTTGCGGAACCCCGTGCCCTGTCAACACAAGAAACCCCGTTTCACGGCAGATACGGTCCAAGTCCTGCGCCGCCTGCGCCCGCGCCGCACCCGTTGCCGCCTCGAACGTCGCCAGATCAAATGTTGCTAAGCCCATCGCAATTTCCTCCTGCCCTTACGCTAAACCTTCTCCAGATCATCGCAACCGCACTTCCACCTTCCAATCACGCGTGGCATACTCTCGCAAAGCAAAAACCAAATGAGCAGCACATGGCCAACGATCTTCTTAGCGGGAAAACGCCTTCCGATTACGACGCGTCCAGCATTCAGGTGCTTGAGGACATGGAGCACGTGCGCCTGCGCCCCGGCATGTACATCGGCGGCAAGGACGACCGCGCGCTGCACCACATGGTGGCCGAAATCGTCGACAACTCGATGGACGAAGCCGTTGCAGGCCACGCCACGTGGATCGAAGTGGAACTTCACGCCAACGGCCACGTCACCGTGCGCGACAACGGGCGCGGCATTCCAACCGACCCACACCCCTCTGACCCGACAAAATCCACCCTCGAGATCATCTTTTGTACCCTGAATGCTGGCGGCAAATTCTCGGGTGAAAACTACGAAACCTCCGGTGGCTTGAACGGCGTCGGTTCATCGGTGGTCAACGCACTGTCCGACCATCTACGGGTCGAAGTTGCGCGCAACAAAGAACTCGTCGCGATGGAGTTTTCCCGCGGCATCCCGCAGACCAAGCTGGAATCGGTTGGCGCGGCCCCCAATCGTCGTGGCACGGCCGTCACCTTCCACCCTGATCCCGAAATCTTCGGCTCTCTTCACCTTAAACCCGCGCGCCTGTTCGCGATGGCCCGCTCTAAGGCCTACCTGTTCTCAGGCGTCGAAATCCGCTGGAAAACCGCCATTCCTGACGGCGACACCCCGATGGAGGCGAAGTTCCACTTCCCTGGCGGCCTGTCAGACTACTTGGGCGAACGCCTCGACGGCGCCACCGTTTATTCCGACGTCCCCTTCGCGGGCACCGTCGATTTTCGCGACAAATACAATGAGGTCGGCAAGGTCGAGTGGGCCATCAACTGGACCCCGTCGCGCGACGGTTTCATCCAGTCCTATTGTAACACGGTCCCCACCCCCGAAGGCGGCACGCATGAACAGGGTTTTTGGACCGCGATCCTTAAGGGTATCCGCGACTACGGCGACCGCGTTTCCAACAAAAAAGCCAAACTTATCAACCGCGACGACCTGACAACAGGCGGCTGCGCGCTGGTCAGCATCTTCGTGCGCGACCCGCAATATGTCGGCCAAACCAAGGACCGTTTGTCCAACGAAAGTGCCGCCAAAATGGTGGAAGGTGCGGTGCGCGACCACTTTGACAACTGGCTGGCCTCTGACACCAAATCGGCGGGTTCGATCCTTGATTTCCTTGTGCTGCGGGCCGAAGAACGGCTGCGCCGCAAGCAGGAAAAAGAAACCTCGCGCAAAACCGCCACGGCCAAACTGCGCCTGCCCGGTAAGCTGACGGATTGTTCCAACAAGAACCGCGAAGGCACCGAACTGTTCATCGTTGAGGGCGACTCAGCGGGTGGGTCGGCAAAAATGGCCCGCAACCGCAAGACCCAAGCCCTGTTGCCGCTCAAAGGTAAAATCCTCAACGTGATGGGTGCTGCGTCGAATAAACTTGGCACCAACGCGGAAATTAGCGACCTAACACAGGCGCTTGGCGTGCAGCTTGGGGCGAAATTCAACGTCGACGATCTGCGC
>JAHBAO020000027.1 GCA_018500065.2 Octadecabacter sp.
CTGATCAACACGTTGATCCTGCTGTGTTCCGGTGCTGCGGCAACTTGGGCGCACCACGCGCTTGTGCATGAAGACAACCGTGAAGATGTGAAATCCGGTCTGATCCTCGCGGTCGTTCTGGGTGTAATCTTTACCGGGTTCCAAGCCTATGAATACAGCCATGCAGCGTTTGGTTTTGCTGGCAACATCTATGGTGCGAACTTCTTTATGGCGACGGGCTTTCACGGTTTCCACGTTGTGATCGGAACGATCTTCTTGTTCGTCTGCTACCTGCGCGTACGTCGCGGCCACTTCACAGCCAAGCAGCACATCGGCTTTGAGGCCGCTGCATGGTACTGGCACTTCGTTGATGTTGTATGGTTGTTCCTGTTTGCCGCCGTCTACGTCTGGGGCCAGTAAGCAGCCTTGACCTGAACGGTTTGACACGACAAGACGCGCAAGGATAACTCCTTGCGCGTCTTTTTATTTGGGACATCAACTATGCGGAAATTTCTCTTTCCTCTTGTGGTCGGCCTCGGCGGTCTTGTCGTGCTGCTTTACCTTGGGTTTTGGCAGTTAGACCGGCTTGAATGGAAGCTGGGCGTGATCGCGGATATTGAAACGCGCCTCGCGGCTGACGCCGTTCCATTGCCTGAAGACCCAACTTTCGAGACGGACAATTACCGCACGGTCATCATGCAAGGCGCGGCAACCGGTGATGAAATTCGCTTCCTTGATAGCGGGACGGCAGCTGGCACCGGCCATCGCATTATCTCGGCTTTTGAAACTGTAGACGGTCGTCGCGTCATGCTCGATCAAGGGTTGCTGCCGCTCTATTCCGACGACGAGGACGAGGCGCTGACCGATGAGGTTACTGTGCAGGGCAATCTGATATGGCCGGATGATATTTCTGAGCAAGCCCCACAAGACGACGAGTGGTATGCCCGCGACGTCCCCGCAATGGCGCAGGCGCTAGGAACGGAACCGGTATTGGTCGTTCTATACGCCGCGACACAATATGATGACCGTCTGACACCGCTTCCCGTCGACACGCGCAACATCAAGAATGATCATCTTGAATATGCAATCACTTGGTTCTTGCTTGCGGTCGTTTGGCTTGCGATGACATCCTTCTACAGCGCGCGAATTTTGCGCCAGAAAGACGATTGATATGAAGTACGTTTCTACCCGTGGCACCGCACCTGAGCTGACGTTCGAGGAAGCGATGATGACAGGCCTTGCGCGTGATGGCGGGCTATATGTGCCTGACGTGATCCCGACGCTTAGCCGTGATGAGATTGCTGCAATGGCGGGTCAGTCCTACGAGGAAATCGCGTTCACCGTGATGCGCCCGTTTATTGGCGACACGTTCACCGACGACGAATTTCGCGATTTGATTGAGGCGGCGTATTCCGGTTTCAACCACGCAGCGCGTGCACCGCTAAAGCAGTTGGATTCCAATCACTTCTTGTTGGAACTCTTCCACGGCCCGACATTGGCGTTCAAAGACTTTGCCATGCAGCTGATCGGACAGATGTTCCAAGCCGCGCTTACGCGCTCTGGCAAACGCATCACGATCGTGGGTGCAACATCAGGTGACACGGGGTCTGCTGCGATTGAAGCATTTCGTGGATTGGACAACGTGGATGTCTTCATCCTGTTCCCACACGGCCGCGTGTCAGAGGTGCAGCGTCGCCAGATGACAACGCCCGTCGAAAGCAATGTGCATGCGCTTGCGATGGACGGTGATTTCGATGATTGCCAAGCCGCGCTCAAGGATATGTTTAACGATTTTGAATTCCGCGATGGTGTGAACCTCGCGGGTGTGAACTCGATCAACTGGGGCCGCGTTTTGGCGCAGGTGGTGTATTTCTTCAGCTCTGCCGTGTCGCTTGGCGCGCCGCACCGCCCGGTCAGCTTTACCGTGCCAACGGGCAATTTTGGCGACATCTTTGCAGGCTACATCGCCAAGCGCATGGGGCTACCCGTTGATCAACTGGTCATTGCCACCAACCAGAACGACATTTTGCACCGCACGCTGGAAACCGGTGCGCAGGTTAAGGAAGGCGTGAGGCCGTCGATTTCACCGTCGATGGATATTCAGGTGTCTTCTAATTTTGAACGTGCATTGTTTGAAGCCTATGGGCGTGACGGCGCAGTCGTGGCCGAGCAAATGGATGAATTGAAAGCCAAAGGTGCATTCACGGTTTCCCAAGGCGCGATCGACATGCTGCGCGATTCGTTTGCTTCGGGGCGTGCGTCCGAGGAAGAAACCTATGCCACGATCAAAACCGAGCTGATGCTGTCGGGTGAATTGCTATGTCCGCATACCGCCGTAGGCGTTACGGTTGCAGGCGATTACCTTGGTGAAACGCCAATGATTACTTTGGCGACGGCGCACCCCGCCAAATTCCCGGCAGCAGTGGAAAAGGCAACGGGCCAACACCCGGACTTACCGCCGCACATGGCCGACCTGTTTGAACACGACGAACGTGTCACACGGGTGCCAAACGACTTGAACGCCCTGCAAACCCTTATCAAAGAGCGGATCCAAAATTGACCGTCCAACAACACACGCTGTCCAACGGGTTTCGCATCGTCACCGAGCAAATGCCGGGCCTGCAATCCGCATCAATCGGGATTTGGGTCACGGCGGGTGGTCGCCACGAACGTCCTGAACAAAACGGTGTCGCGCATTTCCTAGAGCATATGGCGTTCAAGGGAACAGAGCGGCGTTCTGCATTGCAGATTGCCGAGGCGATTGAAGATGTTGGCGGTTATATCAACGCCTATACCTCGCGCGAGATGACGGCCTATTACGCCCGTGTGCTGGAAAACGACGTACCGCTGGCGCTGGATGTGATTGCCGATATCTTGTTGAACCCTGTGTTTGATCAGAACGAAATCGAAGTTGAACGCGGTGTGATCTTACAGGAGATCGGCCAAGCCTTGGACACGCCAGACGACATTATCTTTGATTGGCTTCAGGAAGAGGCGTTTCCAAACCAAGCCTTGGGTCGAACGATTTTGGGCCCAAGCGAGCGTGTTAGTTCGTTTTCGCGTGGCGATCTGTCTGACTTCATTGGTGAACATTACGGGCCTGACCAGATGATCCTGTCGGCGGCGGGTGCTGTGAACCCTGATGAATTGCTGGCACTTGCTGAAAAACTATTCGGTCATTTGCCGCCACGATCCCAGCCGCGCGCGGCTGAACCCGCTGCGTTCGCGGGGGGTGAAAAGCGCGTGAAAAAGGGGCTGGAGCAAGCGCATTTCGCGTTGGCGTTTGAAGGGCCGGATTACCGCGACCCAGAGATCTATGCGGCCCAAATCCACGCGATCGCGATGGGCGGTGGCATGTCGTCCCGCCTGTTCCAAGAACTGCGTGAAAATCGCGGGCTGTGTTATACAATTTTCGCGCAAGCAGGGGCCTATGCCGACACCGGAATGATGACCGTGTATGCGGGGACGTCTTCCGAGCAATTGGGCGAGCTGGCGATGCTGACGGTTGATGAGCTGAAACGCGCAGCCGACGATATGTCTGCTGAAGAAGTCGCCCGTGCGCGTGCGCAGATGAAGGCTGGCATGTTGATGGGGCTAGAAAGCCCGTCAAACCGCGCTGAACGCCTTGCGCGGATGGTTGCGATTTGGGGTGATGTGCCGCGCATCGAGGACACCATTGAACGGATTGATGCCGTGACGACCGGTGATGTGCGTGCCTTTGGCGGCAAGTTGATCACCGATGCCGGAAGCGCGATGGCGCTATATGGTCCGGTTGAAGACGCACCAGCACTTGAGGCTTTGAAGGCGAGGCTGGTTGCCTGATGCTTCGGGCGCGCAAAAAGGTTCGTCTTGAAACCGA
>JAHBAO020000307.1 GCA_018500065.2 Octadecabacter sp.
CCTCAGACAGGTACTGCTGGCCCGGCTGCGGTTCCTGGGGTTCAGCCGCAACGGGATCACCGTTTTCGTCAACTTCTTCGCCCATGTTGAACACGCTTTCAGGTTGCTCTTCAGCGGTTTGCGTTGGTGTTTCAACTTGTGGCTCGTCAGTGGGCTCTTGCGTTGCTTCTTGCGCGAATGTTGGTGCGCCAAGTGCACAGGCCAAAGCTGCGACCGAAAGTGTCTTTGAAATGCGAGAAGTGAGAAAGGTCATAAGTCCGTCCAATATGGTCTGTCGTTGCGCGAGGCTTAACATGGGTTTTGGGTCGTGTCAGGGTAAAAGCAAGCTTAGGCGAGCCTTTGCCGAAACGCGGATCCGCCAATCTTACGTTGCAAACATTTCAACCTAATAGTCGGATTTATAATAGAAAAAGGGCCCCAAAAGGCCCTTTTCCGTCTTCTCCCTATCGGACTTGGCCGACTTATTGAGCAGACGTTACGTAATGGCGCGCTGACCGTCAACAGGCGATTATTGCCTGAGAGTAAATTCTTTTTATGGTTTGATTTGATAGTAAATTGATACTTTGAGCAAACAAAAGACCGCGCCTTAGTCCTTAAACTGAGTTGCGCGGCAAGTCTGACAGGGAGGAAGTCAGCAGGGCCGCAGGAGGACATGAGCGGCACTGTACGATTACACTGGCCCAGAAAGGGTAAGGATGTATTTTGGCGTAAACGAGAGTGTGGCCAAATTTAATTGTGGCCAAAGAAATTAGGGGACAGCCAATGAGCGACGGAATTTTCTTAGGTGGCGGCGGCAACGACTACGGCGCGGCACAGAACTTGTTATTGCAGTACGCCAACCGTCACGGGCTCATCGCGGGGGCAACAGGGACAGGTAAGACAGTGACCCTGCAAATTCTCGCCGAAGGGTTTTCGCAAGTTGGCGTTCCGGTGTTCCTGTCAGACGTGAAGGGCGATCTGTCTGGCTTGGCAAAATCCGGCAGTGCAGACTTCAAACTTCATGAACCTTTCATGAAACGTGCCGACACCATTGGGCTTGATCTGCAATACGACGCATTTCCTGTCACGTTTTGGGACCTTCTGGGCGAGCAGGGGCATCCAATCCGTACGACCGTTGCGGAAATGGGTCCGCTGTTGCTGTCCACGCTTATGGGGTTGACCGAAGCGCAAGAAGGCGTGCTGAACGTTGCGTTCCGTGTGTCAGACGAAGAAGGCCTGCCATTGCTTGATCTGGAAGACCTGCAAGCATTGCTTGTTTGGGTTGGGCAAAACGCCAAAGAGTTGTCGCTGCGCTACGGCAACGTCGCGACGTCTTCCGTCGGAGCGATCCAGCGTCAGTTGCTTGTGCTTGAAAACCAAGGTGGCGCGGGTCTGTTTGGTGAACCCGCCCTTGATCTGCGCGATATCATGGCGACCGAAGACGACGGGCCCCATGCTGGATTGGGGCGCATCAATATCCTTGCCTCTGACAAGCTGATGGCCTCACCAAAGCTCTATGCGACATTCCTGTTGTGGCTGCTGTCTGAGCTTTTTGAAGAACTGCCAGAGGTCGGCAATCCGGACAAACCCAAGCTCGTGTTCTTCTTTGACGAAGCGCATCTGCTGTTTGACGACGCCCCCAAGGCGCTGGTTGATAAGGTTGAACAGGTCGCGCGGTTGATCCGCTCTAAAGGGGTGGGCGTCTATTTCATCACGCAGAACCCAGCTGACGTTCCAGAGGACATTTTGGGCCAGCTTGGAAACCGCGTGCAGCACGCGTTGCGGGCGTTCACAGCCAATGACCAAAAGGAACTGAAACAGGCGGCAGACACCTACCGTCCGAACCCAAGCTTTGACACCGCCGAAGCGATCCGCGAAGTCGGCACGGGTGAAGCCGTTACATCCATGTTGATCGACAAGGGTGTTCCCGGAATCGTTGAGCGCACGTTGATCAGACCACCGTCATCGCAACTTGGCCCGATCACGAAAGCAGAACGCGCCGCTGTGATGGCTGCATCACCAATGTCGGGTAAATACAATGAACGCCTTGATCGCGATTCCGCCGCTGAAATGCTCGCGAAACGCGCGAAATCAGCTGCTGAAGAAGCTGAGAAAGCCGAAGCCGCCGAAGATAAGCTTGAGGCCGAGGAGCGCGAACACCGTCAGGGGCGGCGCTATTCCGGTAAAGACGTTGAGCGTTCAACCAGCCGCAGGTCGTCCAAATCCGAAAGCTGGGGCGGTGCAATTGCAACGGTTGTGGCCAAAGAACTGAAGGGCACAACCGGGCGTCGCATCGTGCGCGGAATTCTGGGCGGGCTGTTTAAGGGGCGCTAGATCGGGCAATTCAGGATCGCCGCCGCCTTAGTTGAGCGGCGCAATCTTGAGTTCCGAAATCCGGTTTTCATCCTTGGCCATGACCTCAAATCGAAAGCCGTGGAAGCTGAAGACTTGCCCCACAATAGGGATCATTTGCGCCTCGTGGATGACCAGCCCCGCAACAGTAATGGCTTCATCGTCCGGCAATGACCAATCCGTCGCGCGGTTCACATCGCGGATCGTCATGGTGCCGTCCACAATATAGCTGCCGTCTTCTGCTTGGGTGACTTCGTTTTCCTCGTCCGTGTCGAACTCATCGGTAATTTCACCGACAATTTCTTCAAGGATATCCTCAAGCGTGATCAGGCCCTGTAGCGTGCCGTATTCATCCACCACCAAGGCAAAATGCGCGCGTCGCGCCAGGAACTGGCGCATTTGATCGTCCAGCGTCGTGGTCTCTGGCACGAAATATGGGGTCATCGCCACGGCCATGATATCAAAATCCGCCATTTCCTGCGGCTCAATCCGCCCGTCGCCCAGCATCTTATGCAAAGCGCGCAGTAGGTCTTTGGCGTGCAGCGTCCCGATGATGTTTTCCGGATCATCGCGGTACAGCGGCAGGCGCGTGTGGTTGCTTTCCAGACACAGGCGCAGGATTTCAGGGACGGGCAGGGCCGCGTCGATCATCTCAATCTCTTTGCGGTGAAGCATGATCTCTTCGACCACACGTTCACCCAGATCAAGGGCGCCCAAAATGCGGTCACGGTCTTCTTTTTCGACAACACCTTCAGAATGGCCGAGTTGAAGCGCACCGGCAATTTCTTCGCGCACGGCGAGGATGTTGCTGTCGGGGCCAGTTTGAACGCCAAAGATTTGCAGCACACCGCGCACAAGCCAGCGTACTGCTGAAACGATGGGTGAGAAAATTGTCACCACAAGCGAAATCGGGCGCGCAGTGATGCTTGCCGCGCGTTCTGGATTGGTGATGGCATAGGTCTTGGGCAAGACTTCGGCGAAGATCAAAACCAACACCGTCATCACTGTCGTCGCGATGACCACGCCGTTTTCACCGAACACCCGTAAAAACATCGTCGTGGCCAACGATGTCGCAAAGATGTTGACCAAGTTATTGCCCAAAAGCACGGAACCAATCAGCTTTTCGCGGTCTTCCGTGACCTGAAATGCCTTTTCGGCGCCCTTGTCGCCTTTGTCCGCACTGCTGCGCAACTTGCCACGCGACGCCGCCGTCAGCGCGGTTTCGGAGCCGGAAAAGAAGCCGGAGAGCACGAGTAGAAACAGGATCGCACCAGCGGTGGTCCAAAAGGCAGCATCAAGCATGGGGGGTCACTTTTGTCATTTGCCCTTTGTATGTAGGGGCTTGCGGGCACTTTCAAGTGGGCGTCAGTCGTCTTTCGCCAGTGGGTGGTGATCCAGCACCAGTTCTTTAAGACGTTCATCCAGCACATGGGTGTAGATTTCGGTGGTCGCGACATCCGCATGACCCAATAACGTTTGGATCGACCGCAGGTCAGCGCCACCCGCCAAAAGATGCGTCGCAAAGGCGTGGCGCAAGGTGTGTGGCGTAACTTTTGCAGGCGAAACGCCGCCCGCAATCGCGAGGTCTTTGATGAGGTTAAAAAAGCTTTGCCGCGTGAGGTGGCCGAGTTTTCCGCGGGATGGAAACAGGAACGTGCTGCGTGGTGTTCCGTCCCTGAACGCCGCATCTTCAGCCTCGTCGCGGGTCTTTAACCAAATTGCAGTCGCAGCGCGGGCAGGGAGTGACAGTGGAACCATGCGTTCCTTGTCGCCTTTGCCCCGCACCAACAACATACGCGGATCGCCCCGCGCGGCAGATACGGGTAGCGACACCAATTCGGTCACGCGCATGCCTGTCGCATAAAGCAATTCCATCAAACATGTCGTGCGCAGCGGGTCTTTCTTGGCATCACGAGCCGCCTGCAATAACGCGTCGACTTCTTCATGGCTGAGGGTTTTGGGAAGGCGTTTGTCGCGTCCGGGGCCAGAAATCTGGATCGCAGGATTGTCGTCCCGCCAGCCTTCTTCAAACGCGAAACGGAACAACTGTTTGGTGGCGGACAAGCGCCGCGCCCGCGTGGATTTTGCAAGGCCTTGGCCATCACACCAGATCAGATATTTTTCGACGTGGTCTTGGGTGACGTTTGAAAAATGTGTACCGGTCAGCCAGTCTGAAAAGTCTGCAAGGTCACGCGCATAGGCCAATTGGGTGTTGGTCGCGGCGTCCAATTCCGCGGCCTGCGCTTCTAGAAAGGCCTGTATCCAATGGGCGTTGGGGCGCTCAGACGCGCTCATTGCAGCAACAGATACTGCAGTGCGGCGCGGCGTGCGACGTCTTCAAGGCCAAGGGCGCGCAGGGTTGCGAAACCTTCATTGAACGCAATTTGATCGCCATCGATCCCTTGTTGCAAGGTCGCGATGCTGCGCAAGATTGCTTCTCCGGTGCGCCCGTCCGCAGCCATGTCCACCAGCGTTGCATCGGGTTCTGCAGCGAAGGCATCACGGATCAACGGATATTGCCCAAGTGCGGCATGCGCTTGTGACGGGTCGCCCCGCGCCACGCCAGCAAGGAACGGATCCGTTTGCTCGAACGCGTCGATCAACGCGGCCTCTTCATAGTGATCCGACAAGAGCAAAATCTTGAACAGCATACCATCTGCGCGGCGGTCCGCTGTTGTTGATGTCAAAAGGTCTGGCGCAAAATGACGCGCCAGCGGAACGGTTACACCAACAGATTGCGTTTCGTCCCAAAGCCCGTTGAGCGCGCGCAGCATGTCATCGGCGTCACCGCTTTCAAGGGCCGTATCAAGGTGCGCAACCGCCTTTGCGCGTTCCCAAACCCCACCAGAGGCCGCTGGAACACGTGCAGTATAAAGCCCGATCAACGCGTTGTCAGAAATCGCGCCAGCGCGGGCAAGGCGTTCCGCGGCTTCTAGCTGGCCTTTCCAGCCAACGTTTGCGCGCAAATCTGCGTGTGAAAACGCACGCGGCAGCCCGACAGTCGTTAGCGGAGAGCCGATCGCCTCAAACATGCGGAACGTCAGCGGTGTTGCGCGTGTTGGCGCGTCCAGTTCCGGTTCGTCCTCATAGAGGTCAGGGTCAAGGAACCGCGCAAGCAACGCCCCTGTCGGTGCATCAATATCGCCAAGCGCCAAGCCGGTGTTCAACGTCAGAGCAGCCGCTGGCCAGTCACCGGAGCGCGCCAAACAGAATATCCGTGCCGACGGGGTCGGGGCAACATCCGGTTGCTCGCGCAGTGCGCGGCACACGCCGTCTTCGGTGCCTGTCAGGAGCGCAACATCAAACCAACGGCGAAACAACGCAGGCGTTTCAGCACGTGTGCTTTCAAGCATCGCTTGGGCGGGCTCCAGCGCGCCAAAATCCAACAACTTGTCGACACGGGCCAAGAAGAACGCACCTGGCGTGGCGGCCTCCATCGGTGGATTTGCTTTTGCCAGCGCAAGCGTCGTCAGCAAGTCCTGTATGGCGGGCAGGGTGTCGATCTGTTCGGCCCGCATCAGTGCGATCAATGTGGTGACATCGCTACCGCTCCAGAGATCAGCGGGAAAACCTGTGGCGCTTGGCGGAAATAGCCCAAGAGCACGCGGCGCAGGGCCGCCAAGGGTTTGCACAGACACATTCGGGGTCGCCGCAGAATTGGCGACAGGTGCTTCGTTTGCATCCGGGGTACGGGTCGCTTGCGTCCCAAGCACGGGGGCAGCTGCCAAGACTTCGGGTTGTGCAACGCTTTCAGACAGCCAATCAATGGCCGACAAAGGCGCGTCTTCACTTGATTGAGCCCACAACGGGGCCGCGCACGACATGAACATACCCAACATTGCCGAACGCGAAATCATCAACCGCCACCTAATTTTACTGGCAAAACCACTTCTTCAACGGGGGCCGCGAAATCGGCCGGCATGAAGATTGGACCCAAATAGGCAAACGCGATGAACGCGATTGCCGACAGAACCACCAGTACGAACAAGAATTTGATCAACCGCCACATGGTTTTCGCTCCGCCTGTTTCAATTCTACCCGATGGCTCGAATATCCGAACCAAGTGCGCAGCCTTAGTTGCTGCTTTGCCTTAGGTTATATATGTCCTTTTCAGCAAGATCACGCCACCGCTTCGTGAAATTTTTCAAACCGGCGGGGCATGGCCGATTTTAGACACCATATTGGTGTCAAACTGGGGGAAATTGACGCGATGATCGACCAAGACAGCACACAAACGCCGCAGATGGAGCAAACATTGCGCCGCACGGTGGTGCTTGTTGGTATGATGGGGTCGGGTAAAACCGCGATCGGGCGTGAATTGGCGCACCGTTTGAACGTGCCTTACGTTGATTCTGATGCCGAGATCGAAGCCGCTGCAAATGCGACCATCGCCGAGATTTTTGAACGCTCTGGCGAACCGTTCTTTCGTGATCGCGAAGCTGAGGTCATTGCGCGGCTGTTGCAATCAGACCCCTGCGTTCTGTCAACAGGCGGCGGTGCATACCTCGCAGAGCGCAATCGTGCGGCGATTTCTGAACAAGGCGTCGCAGTTTGGCTGGATGCGGATCTTGACCTGCTTTGGGAGCGCGTCCGCCACAAAGACACAAGGCCGTTGTTGCGCACAGCTGACCCGTTTAAAACACTGAGCGAGATTTTTGAACAACGCGCGCCGGTCTATGCGCTGGCTGACATACGCGCTGAGGCAAAAGCGGAATTTTCCATTTATCAGATGACCGATGAGGTGTTGCGGGTTCTTGCAACGCGCCCTGACGTTCTGGAGAGTACACATGATTGAGACCGTCCACGTAGACCTTCCGGGGCGCGAATATGATGTGGTGATCGGGCCAGGATTGCTGACAGACGCGGGCGCACGCATCGCGCCGTTCTTGCGCCGCCCGCGTGTCGTCATCGTGACCGAGGAAAATGTGGCAGCACTGCATTTGAAGGCCCTTCAATCCGGCCTTGAGGCGACTGGAATTGCGTCAGAGGCGCTTGTGCTGCCCGCGGGTGAAAGTACCAAAAGCTGGCCGTTTCTTGAACAAACCGTTGAATGGCTGCTGGCCCAAAAGGTTGAGCGCGGTGATGTCGTCGTGGCTTTTGGGGGTGGTGTGATTGGGGATTTGGTCGGCTTTGCCGCCGCTGTTTTGCGCCGTGGCGTGCGCTTTGTGCAGATACCGACCTCGCTTTTGGCGCAGGTCGACAGCTCTGTTGGTGGCAAAACGGGGATCAACTCACCTGCAGGCAAGAACCTGATCGGCGCGTTTCATCAGCCGACATTGGTGCTGGCGGATACCGCATTGCTCGGCACGCTCACGCCTCGCGATTTCCTGTCTGGCTACGGCGAGGTTGTGAAATACGGGCTGCTTGGGGATGCTGAGTTTTTTGATTGGTTAGAGGCGCAGGGTCCGGCCTTGGCGGCGGGCGACATGAATGCCCGTGTGAGGGCGGTGAAGCGGTCCGTTGAAATGAAAGCCCGCATCGTTGAGCGTGACGAGACAGAGCAGGGGGATCGCGCCCTTTTGAACCTTGGACACACGTTCTGTCACGCGCTTGAAGCGGCCACTGGATACAGCGACCGGTTGCTGCATGGTGAAGGCGTGGCCATTGGGTGCGCGATGGCGTTTGAAGTGTCTGCACGCATGGGGCTGTGTTCGCAAGAAAGCCCAAGCCGCGTGCGTGAACACCTGAAAGCGATGGGCATGAAGACCGACTTGGCCGATATTGATGGTGATTTGCCGGATGCCGAAGGCCTGCTTTCACTGATGGGGCAGGATAAAAAAGTCGTCGATGGACAGCTGCGCTTTATTCTGGCGCGTGCAATTGGCGATGCCTTTGTCACCCCCGATGTGCCTGCGGATGTGGTATTGTCCGTGTTAAATGACGGTTTCGCCTCTCGCTAAAAGAAAACCCGCGATGGCATGTGCCACGCGGGTTTCTGAATTTTAGGTATTGGTCAGGCTTAGAACGGGATTTCGTCGTCCATATCGCCGCCACCGCCGCCGGAACTGTCTTGGTTACCGCCGCCATAGCCGCCGCCTTGGTCGCCACTACCGTAGCCACCTGCGCCGCCGCCATAGCCGCCACCTTGGTCACCACCACCGTAACCGCCACCACCACCTGAGCCGCCGTCGCCGCGGCCACCGATCATAGTCATAACGCCATCATAGCCCTGCAACACGATCTCTGTTGTGTACATGTCTTTGCCGGATTGGTCTTGCCACTTGCGGGTTTGCAGCTTGCCTTCGATGTAGACTGTCGAACCTTTCTTAAGGTACTGCTCGGCGACGCGCACAAGCCCTTCCTGAAAAATCGCAACGCGGTGCCATTCGGTTTTTTCGCGGCGTTCGCCTGTGTTTTTGTCTTTCCACGTTTCGGACGTGGCGATGTTCAGGTTGCAGACTTTGCCGCCATTCTGGAAGCTCCGCACCTCTGGGTCGCGCCCCAAATTACCGATGATCATGACTTTGTTAAGTGAACCGGCCATTACAGCGTCTCCTTGCTCGAATCTATTAAGAGTTGTTGACTGTTACATCACCTGAAACTGGTTAATGGAACCCTACGCAGGGCTGTGCGCCCGCAAAATGTACCATAAAGTGTGGAAACTGCCCTGCTGGTGGGCTATATGTGCGGAAACGTGGGGGCGATTTATGCGAGTAATTTGTTTTTTGGCGGGGTTCGCAACGGCAGTAACAGCAGTGCCTGTCACGGCAGATAGCCTGTCTACGCGTAACCGCACGACACTATTCAGCTCGCAACTTGATGTTTTGGATGGCCGCGCGTCGTCGCAATACGCCAATTCAGTGCGCCTGCAGCCGCCACGTGTTGTGGTGCCCTCCGCCACCAACACAGGCCCGCAGTACAACGGAAGTTATCGTGGTCAGTTTTTGGATATGGCCAAGTCAGCGGCGCGGCGCAACCGCGTGCCTGAGGATTTGTTCCTAAGATTGGTGCAACAGGAAAGCGCCTGGAACCCGAACGCGGTGTCCCATGCGGGCGCAATGGGCTTGGCGCAATTGATGCCCGGAACTGCGCAATATTTGCGGGTAAACCCCCGTGATCCTTATCAGAATTTGGATGGTGGTGCACGCTACCTGCGCGAACAATATGACACATTTGGATCGTGGCGTTTGGCATTGGCCGCCTATAACGCAGGCCCGGGCGCTGTGCAGCAGCATGGCGGTGTGCCGCCGTATCGCGAGACGCGGAATTATGTCCGTGTAATCTGGGGCAGCTAGCCCAAGTCTACACGCGCGCGATATAGAATTTCACTTTGGAAATGCGGGTCGCGCCCCGTTATTAAGGCTCACCAAACAAAAAAGGCGCCACATCAACTGCGGCACCTTTTGCTTTGATATCGCTTGAATTTTATTCAGCTGCCATTTCGATAACAGGTTCCATATCGGCCAAGTCTGCATCGCTTAGGTGGCATTTCACTTGGTGACCGTCAGCAAGCATCCGAACAGGTGGTACTTCGGTTTCGCAAAGCGACCTCCCGGCCTTGTCTTTCCAGTTGCACCGCGTCTGGAACGGGCAACCTGATGGTGGGTTCATGGCCGATGGAATGTCACCCTCAAGCACGATGTGCTTCTTCTTGATCTTGGTGTCGGCAATCGGAACTGCTGACAAAAGCGCCTCGGTATAGGGGTGGTATGGCGGTGCAAACACTTGATCCGTTGACCCCATTTCCACGACATGCCCAAGGTACATTACCATAACGCGATCAGATAGATAGCGCACGATGCTCAGGTCATGGCTGATGAACAGCAGCGTGGTTTTGTGCTCGCGTTGGATTTCCATCAACAGATCCGTCACCGCGGCCTGAACCGACACGTCCAAAGCGGACACAGGTTCATCGGCCACCACGATCCGCGCATCACCCGCAAAGGCACGGGCGATCCCGACCCGTTGCTTTTGGCCACCTGACAACTGGCGCGGCATACGGTCGGCAAAGGCGCGTGGCAGTTTCACCAGATCGAGCAGGTCAAGCATGCGTGCGCGGCGTTCATTGTCGTTGTTGCCGATCTTGAAGATCTCAAGTGCGCGCATGATCTGCCGGCCGACCGTCATCGACGGGTTCAGTGTATCAAACGGGCTTTGGAACACCATTTGTACATCCGCGATCGTCTTGGTGTCGCGGTTTTCAATCGGCACATCGCCAATGCTGTTGTTGTCGAGCAGGATTTCACCGTCGGTTGCTGTTTCAAGCCCCATTAGCACTTTCGCAAAGGTCGATTTACCGCATCCAGATTCACCAACAATCGCAAGCGTTTCGGATTCACGAGCCTCAAACGACAGCGTTTCGTTGGCTTTGACGACTTTCTTTGATCCACCTGAGAACAACGCGGATGCCGCGACCTCATAGTATTTCTTGAGGTTGTCCATTTTCAGGACAACGCGGCCTGGCGCTGGCTTTTCGGTCTGCGCGCCCGCAACAAGCGGTGCGTTCCAATCGATTTCATCATAACGCAGGCAACGGGTTTCGTGATCATCATCTGCGTCGCGCATCATAATGTGGCCTTGGTCGCACCGACCTTCTTCAAAATAGTCACAACGGGGTCCGAAATTGCACCCGTTCGGGCGTTCATGGGGCAGTGGAAAATTGCCCGGAATGGCGACCAAGGGGCGCGCGTTCTTGTCTGCACCGGGCAGCGGGATCGA
>JAHBAO020000265.1 GCA_018500065.2 Octadecabacter sp.
CCGAATGGCCCAATCTCCGGCCATGCGCGCGGCTGTCACGTCCGTTTGGGACGCAATTTGCGCCGACCTATCGCGGAAAACTTCGACTGGCTGAGGCGGTGGGGTTGGCTCTTGCATGCATGCCGACAAGACGGCCAAAATCAGCACCAAAAAAGCCCGCGTCATACCCGTTCCTCACGGTCCCTTGGCGCAAAACGCGCCATCAGGCCCCATCACAATCCGTCCACCTATCCCGTTGCAGGTGGTCTCCTCTACCATTGTCACACCAAAGGGTTCTGGCAAAGACGTTTGTGTGCATCCACCAGCAAAAGCCACGAGGACAAGACGACAAATCGCGCGCACGCCAGATCAGCCTTTTGGCGCTTGTTTCACCAGTCCCAGCTTATCACGCACCTCTGCAGGGCCAATCACCCGCGCCCCAAGGTTTTCGATGATCCCATGTGCACGTTCAACCAATTGCGCATTGGTGGCCAACACGCCGCGATCCAGCATCAAATTGTCCTCAAGCCCGACCCGCACATTGCCGCCTGCCAAAACAGACGCCGCCACAAACGGCATCTGCGAACGTCCCAGCCCAAAGGCGCTAAACGTCCACTCGGACGGCACATTATTCACCATCGCCATGAACGTATTCAGATCATCCGGCGCGCCCCAAGGCACCCCCATGCAAAGCTGCACCAAGGCGTCGGGCTTCAGGATCCCCTCGGCCACCAGTTGCTTTGCGAACCACAAATGACCCGTATCAAACGCCTCAATCTCGGGTTTTACGCCAAGGTCCGTCATCATTTGACCCATCGCGCGCAACATGCCGGGCGTGTTGGTCATCACATAATCAGCTTCTGCGAAATTCATCGTGCCACAATCCAGCGTGCAGATTTCAGGCAAACATTCGGCAACATGGGCGACACGTTCCGTTGCGCCAACCATGTCCGTCCCCGCAACAGTCGGCAGCGGCGCTTCAACGCCGCCAAAAACAATATCGCCCCCCATGCCAGCCGTCAGGTTCAACACCACATCGACGTCCGACGCGCGAATGCGGTCCGTGACCTCGCGGTACAACTCCAGCCGGCGGCTCGGCACACCACTTTCAGGGTCGCGCACGTGGCAATGCACCACAGCCGCACCCGCTTTGGCCGCCTCAATCGCGCTGTTGGCAATCTGTTCGGGCGAACGTGGCACATGCGGGCTACGATCCTGCGTGCTCCCCGATCCGGTTATCGCTGCGGTGATAAAGACGTCTCGGTTCATGGCTAAAGGCATATCTCTCTCCTTGATTTGCAGCGACCTTATCCCGCTCGCCTTGGCACGCAAGCCCACAAACGGCGTCATCCCGCAATGACCGACATGACCCCTTCAATTAAGTAAGCCACCCCTGCTGAATTGCCTCATTTATCCGCCATGATCCAAGCCCTATCCGCATTTCACGGCGAAACGGCTCAGGTGGTGCGCGCCCGCTCACCGCAGGTCCTAGAACGGCATCGGATGCGCGCGGTGCGTTGTGTCGATGTCTGCTAAACAGGCCTCCGACAGCTCAATATCCTTGCCGTCCAACAAAAACGCCAACTGCTCTGACGTGGTTGCCCCAAAAATCGCACTCACTTTGAACGGCCGTGATCGCTGGAACGCCATCGCCATATGCGGCAAGGACAGCCCGTGTTTTTCAGCCACCTGCGCGTAAGCATCCACCGCCGCAAACGCCCGCTCTGTGACGCGCCCGCCAAGCTGCGGACCAAACGTCATCCGTGACCCTTCGGGCACCGCCCCGTTCTGATATTTTCCCGTCAATAGCCCCGTGGCCAAAGGCGAATAAGAGAAACACACCACATCTTCATTCACCGACATTTCGGCCAAATCCGTATCATAATGGCGGTACAACAGCGAATATTCGTTCTGCACAGACGCCACACGCGGCGCGCCGATCTCTTCGGCCACATCAATCCACTTGGTCGTGCCCCACGCGCTTTCATTGGACATCCCGAAGGCGCGAATTTTGCCTGCGGCCTGCGCCTCTTTCAGCTTTTCCAGCACCCCAGCCATATGGTCCAACGTCTGCTGGCGGTTCTGTCCGCTTGGATCAAACAACCAGTTCTGGCGAAACGCGAAAGACCCCCGCATGGGCCAATGCAGCTGGTATAAATCAATGTAATCCGTCCCAAGGCGTTGCAAATTGCCGTCCAGAATATCCAGAATATTATCCGCGCCATACCCAACACCGCCACGGATCATCGGGCTGTCGCCCCCCGCTTTGGTGGCCAACACAACATCCTCACGCCGTCCCGACTTGGCAATCCAGTCCGCGATACACTTTTCCGAATTGCCGACCGTCTCTTTGCGTATCGGGTTCACCGGATACATTTCCGCCGTGTCCACAAAATTAAGGCCAGCGTCCAAACTCATATCAATCTGGCGATGGGCATCCTCGGCAGGTGTCTGTGTCGAAAACGTCATCGTGCCAAGGCACCAATCACTGACCATGATGCCGGTCCGACCAAGTTCGATCTGTTTCATAGCTCTGCCCCTGAATGTCTAAAGTTTTGCGCAAGCTACCGTCCCGTTTCGCGATGACAACCCCAAGCACACAAACAACGCCGCAATACCCCATCTGCGACACCACCCTGTCGAATACGCGCTAGCGCAGCCGCCGCTTTCAGGCGCTTATACATCTATGAGACTTATGATTTCCTTCGCGGCCCTGTTGCTCTCCGTGGCTTTGTTGCAGCTTTCATCGGGTGCTGTTGGCCCGCTGGACGCGCTGACAGGTCTTGGAAGCGGGTTCAGCCGCTCTGAGGTCGGCTTTCTTGGTTCCATGCATTTCACCGGATTTTTCATCGGCTGCTGGTGGGCGCCGCGCCTGATGGGGGACGTCGGACATTCCCGCGCATTCGCGGTGTTCACCGCGATGGGCGCCATCGGCATGGCGGGCCACATCCTGATATTTGACCCAACCGCGTGGGCGCTTTTGCGCATCATGTCCGGCATTTGCATCGCCGGTTGTTACACCGTCATCGAAAGCTGGCTACAAGCCAAAGTCACCAACGAAAGCCGTGGTCGCGCGATGGGCTTGTACCGTGTGGTCGACATGGGTGGCAGCCTAATCGCGCAGCTGATGATCGGCGCATTGGCCAACATGGAAACCTATATCGCCTATAATTTGCTAACGATCTTGTGTTGTGCTGCGATGCTTCCCTTGGCGCTCACGCGCGTGCCGCAACCCGAAACACCCGACGCCCCGCGCCTGCGCCCATCACTGGCGTGGCGCATGTCCCCCCTTGCCGTCGCGGGGGTGTTGGTCGCCGCAATGTCGAGCGCATCTTTCAGAATGGTCGGCCCGCTCTACGGCCAAGAAGTGGGTCTCGCCGCCAGCCAGATCGGGCTGTTTCTTGCGGCCTTCGTTGCCGGTGGCGCGCTGGCGCAATATCCAACCGGCTGGCTCGCAGATAAATTCGACCGTCGCTGGGTGCTGATCTGGCTATCGGTTGCCTCTGTGTTTTCCTGCGCGGTCACGGTCGCTGCATCTGGCTTCGGCACCGCAGGCGTGATGTTCAGCGCCGCCTTCTTTGGCCTTACGACGTTTCCGGTGTATTCCGTCGCCGCCGCCCACGCCCATGACTTTGCAACTTCGGAGGAACGCATCGAACTCTCTGCCGCCTTGATGTTCTTTTATGCTGTCGGCGCCATCGCCGCCCCGTGGGTGACGTCTGTGTTGATCGAAAACTTCGGCCCTGCTGCACTGTTCTACTTCATCTCGCTGGGTCACATTGGTCTGGTCATCTTCGGCCTTGGGCGCATGCGCGTGCGCGACACCCTCGAAGACCGAACCCGCTACATCTACGCCCCGCGCACATCGTTCACAATCGGGCGATTGCTGGGCAGGTCGCGGGATCGGTGAGTAGTTTGTCAGCATCGCGCCCAATAGCGTAACCAATGCGGCCTTAGCGTTTGGTTTGAGGTCGCAATGCGGTGCTGAGAAGCCGTCTCAAACACGAAGCACGACCAGAGTGGTGAGATCCGGCTGTCATGTTTGACGCCAAGCATAGCGACCACGCGAGCGAAAGCTCATCAAAAGGCTTTATGGACGCGTATCCGCTACAAGGCGCATTCCCAAATGGGCCGGTGGTGTCCCCACGGCACAGCCACCACGGGCTGGATCACGTTCTAGGTAGGACATTGCCGCAACGTGTTCGCCTCCGACAAAGAACGCGGGGCACCTGTCGCGGGTGATTTCACCATAAGATACGCCTGTGTAGCAATCCTGGGTCCATTCCCAAACACTACCATTTAGATCGACGATTCCCTGTGACGTGGTCGCGAAGGTACCTTGCGGGCGTAAGGTACGTTTTGTTTGCGGCTCCATCAGATAAGCGGACGCCCAAGTTAGGTTTGGGTCGGTAAAGATTGGATCGGGTGCTTCCGGAAGAACTTCAGCGGCCATGTATTCCCATTCCATCAGCGTTGGCAGGCGATAGTCGTGTCGCGTGGTCGCAGTGATCCAGCTGAGATATTCACCGACATCCACATAAGACAATCCAGTCGCAGGCATGTCCTGCGCGCTATGGTTGCCCGTGACCCTCAGTTTCAGCGCACATGCCCCGGCATCAAAGCAGCGGTTCCATTCAGCGACGGTGACTTCATATTTCTGGACATAAAGGGCTGCGCCATCAGGGAAAACAACGGGCTGTTCTGCCAAAACCGGCGCAAACGTAAGATCGGGGCCGCGCTCGTAAAACGCGGCCCCCAGTAGGGCAGCCACCGCCAGCAGAAACATCATACGCTTTAGCAACGTGCGATCAGATCCTGCGAGATTGGCGGTGGTGGTTGTCATCTTTCAGCCCTCCGGCTTAGGCTTCAAAGGTGCGCGGTGCGACGACCTGTTCCATCAGTTCGTTGTCCCACTCGCCCTCGACGACAAAGTGTGCGGCTGCACCAAGCAAAGTCGCCTCAATGAGGTTGTGGTTCACGTAGGCGTACACACCGGGCTGCTCGAAGGTGTACATCGCAGCCATCGCTGTCCCGCCGCGCACGAACCATGTTTCAACACCGGTCAGCGGTGGTGTGCTGAACGAAGTTTCCCAGACGTAGTTGCCGTGACCACCAATCAGGTGTGGACGACTGTCGCGGTTGGCTTGGTTGTGGATCATCAAAACCGTTTCACCAACTTTCGCAGTCAGGGCGTTTTCGCCTGTCAGGGCACCTACCGCACCGTTAAAGACGCAATGGGTCGGTGTCAGAGTGCGCATCGCGTCAAGGCTGTCAGCATAGTCGTCGCCTGCCGCTTCGTACGTCTTGTATTCGCCGAACTCATCCATCGGCAGATAGTAATCTTGCTCACCGATGTAGGCGATGCTGTCATATGGCAGCGGATTGCCGTCAGCGTCTTTCAGACCATCGCGTGGCAGAACCATCACCGCGCCGTTCATCCCGTGGGTGACGTGGTAGGGGATCATCGCACCGCCAGGGGCGCAATGATACGTAAAGCAGCCAGCCTTTGTCGCCTTCCAGCGCAACACGGTTTCCTCACCGGGGAAAATGTGGGTCAAACCACCACCACCCAGCGCACCTGTGGATGCGTGAAAGTCGATGTTGTGCTCCATCATGGACTCGACAGGGTTGCGCAATGTCAGCTCGATCATGTCACCTTCGTGACAGATGAGCGGTTTTTGAAGAAGGCCACGACGCAGACAGGTTCTATCTGCTGTTGGACGGTTATATTCGCGTGCTGCGGATCACACCGCACGGAGAGCAGGTTATTGCGTTGCATATCCCAAGCGGGCAGTTGTTTGGCATGGCGAAGGCATTGGGAAAAGACACATATCCCGCAACCGCAATGACGGCCGCTGAATCCCTCACGCCGTCTTGGCCGATGCGTTTGTGGGACGAATTTTCGACAACCTATGACGGGTTCGCGACAGAGACCTACCGCACCGTTGGCGTAAGAATGGACGAGTTGAATAACCGCATCGTTGAAATGGCGACACAGCATGTCGAACAACGGGTGGCTTGCGCGCTCTTGCGACTGATCAATCAGACGGGGCGTAAAGTTTCGAATGGAATTGAAATTGATTTTCCGATCACGCGACAAGACCTTTCGGAAATGACAGGAACAACCCTGCACACGGTCAGCCGCCTCCTAAGCGGATGGCAAAAACAAGGAATGGTCGAAAGCGGGCGCAAGCGCATTGTCGTCTGCGACCCACACCAGTTGGTCATGCTATCGGGCTAAACAATGAGCAGGACTTCTGCGAGTTCTGCATAAAAGCTGTCTGTGTTTAGACCGTATTCGGCACAGGCATCCAAAACGGTGTGAAACGGGTTCACCATACAGCCAACACATAGCATTTTGTGACGCAGAAAAACCGGTATCGTTTCCGGAAAATTTTGCATCAGATCTTCGAGCGCCAGGTCTGGGTCCTCAAGTTGATCTCGGGTCATGGTGCACCTCACCTTATCCAAGAAGCATATAGGAAGTTGCTGTTAAAACATTGCGCTGGCGCAAACTTCGTTCAAATCATCCGCCTTATGACAGGAGGGTCACACTAACGAACGGGGGCCGCAACATGGCTGAAATTTTAACGAAATCGCGGGCGTGAAATATCTTTTACGGGGGATCTATATTCTTCGTCGTTATCTTCATCGTGCTAACTATCAACAGCCACAAATACGTGGTCGAGGTCTCAACGGCGGGCATGCCGATCAGCGAAGAGGTGGTCTTGGACAAACATGTCTGGGAACGCCATTCGTGCATCAACTGTCACACATTGCATGGCGAAGGCGCGTATTTCGCCCCCGCCAGATTGACGACACCGAGCTGGACCTCGATGCGCTGATCACCGCGCAGGCTGATTTGCGCGCGACAAGACAAGGCAGCGACCGGATATGGCAATCTTCCCGCCAGATTGAACGTGATCTTGCGGTTGCGTTCTTGATCGACACGTCGCGCTCAACTGAGGGCGCGGTTGGCGATACGTCTGTGATTGATGTGGCGCGCGAAGCTCTGGCCGCATTGGCCACGGGTATTGATGCGACGGGTGATCAGCTTGGCATATGGGGGTTTTCATCCCTGCACCGTGACCGCGTGTTTCTGACCCGTTGCAAAGGTTTTGACGATAAGATGTCGCCGCACGTCACTGCCAATATCTGTGCACTGCGCCCCGGTCACTACACCCGCCTTGGCACTGCAATCCGCCACACATCCGCGATGCTCGCCGGGCAACAAGCGGCGCGAAAATTGCTGATAGTGCTGACCGACGGCAAACCTAATGATCTGGACCACTACGAGGGCCAGCATGGTGTGGAAGACAGCCGGATGGCGGTGCGCGAAGCCCGCCGTGCGGGACAGTCGCTGCACGGTGTTATCAATGACGAAGACGGCCAAGACTGGTTCGCCCGAATTTTCGGACGCGGTGGATTTAGTCTTTTGCCCGACCCCACCCGCCTGACCCGAGCATTGCCCGATATTTACCGAACCCTCACCCAGGAGACTTGATATGCGTATTCTATTAACCTTGTTCCTCGCCCTACTCGCCTTGCCGAGCCTTGCCGAGCCTTGCCGAGCCTTGCCGAGCCTTGCCGAGAGTTTCGACAGACCCATCCCCCAGGCGCAATCCGCCACAGCAGAACTTTGGTTCGCCATCGCCTCAGTGGTTTTGATTGCCGCATTATGGCTGGTCAATCATCTGGTCATGCGCAAGTGACACAGTCAGGCTGGTCATCGCGTAAAATCGCGCTTGTGCTGTATCCGTTCGGGGCTGGGGCAATGGCGGTGAACGTCTTCTTTGCCTCCCTTATCGGAAGCTGGGTCGGCGGGCCTGTTTTGACGAATGCGTGGTCAATCGCCTTAGGTTGCCTGATCGCCATTCCCGCAACGATCGCCTTTGCGCGCCATATCAGAAAGCTTATGGATGACGCAGAACCAAAGGATGCGACATGATTATTGATATGACCAACGCCCAGTCCCCCACGATTGATGCCCAAGATCTCGGGCAAATTTTCGGGATTGAGCCCGCACAAGTTCAAAGCCTTATGCGCGCGGGCAAAATCACCAGCCTCTTTGAAACCGGAACCGACGAGCACGCGGGCCGGTTTCGTCTGACTTTTTCTTACGCGAACAAACGTGTGTGTCTGACCTGTGATGCGTCAGGTCGCGTACTGTCTACTGTCAGGACTCCGATCAGTCCTTTGGATATTCACTATGAAACAGAGCACAGCTGAACAAATGCGCCAATGGCGTGGCCCGGCTATCTTCAGCTTCGGGTTTCGCCCCTTATTCCTGCTTGCCTGCCTTTGGGCGACCGTTGCGATGGTTCTTTGGATTGCCATGCTCGCCGGATGGTATGCGCTGCCAACAGATTTTGACCCAGTGACGTGGCACGCCCATGAATTTCTGTTTGGCTACGTCAGCGCGGTTGTCGCCGGTTTCTTACTGACGGCCGTGCCAAACTGGACAGGGCGGTTGCCCGTTGTCGGTTGGCCGTTGGCGGGGCTGAGTGCACTTTGGCTACTAGGGCGGCTCGCCATCGCGACCTCGGCCTATTTCTCAACATTTAGCGTCGCTGTCGTCGACCTCGCGTTTTTGCTGGTGATGTGGATGTTTCTTTTGCGAGAGATCATAGCGGGGAAGAAATGGGCAAATCTTCCGGTTTTGATTTTGCTTGCGGTCCTGATTTTCGCGAACGCGATATTTCACATAGAAGGCGCGCAATCGGGCGCAGCAAGCCAAGGTTACGGGCTGCGTTTGGGGCTTGCTGCGGTACTTGTCTTGATCATGCTAATCGGTGGAAAGGTCACGCCTTCGTTCACCCGCAACTGGTTGGTCAAACGCGGTGAAACTGCGCTGCCATCCCCACCAATGCGTCGATTTGACAAAGCGGTTCTTGTGGTTTCCGGTCTGGTGCTCTTGGCTTGGGTGATTGCGCCAACGCACGGCTTCGTGGGTGTTGCCTTACTTGGCATCGGAGTGCTGCACACCGTGCGATTGATCCGCTGGCAGGGACATAAAACCACGGGCGAGCCGCTCGTGTTCGTGTTGCACGTTGGTTACGCGTTTATCCCGCTTGGGGCTCTTGCCAACGCTCTTAGCATCGTTTCGCCTCATCTGATCAGCCACGCCGCCGCTTTGCATATCTGGACAGCGGGCGCGATTGGGCTCATGACGGTCGCGGTCATGACGCGCGCGTCGCTCGGCCATTCGGGGCGCGCGCTTCATGCGGAAAAGCGAACCATGCTGATTTATGCAGCGCTGGTTGCAGCCACCTTCACCCGCCTAGCAGCCGACCTTTTCATGGACTTCAGGTCACCTTTGCTGAATGGCACGGCGGTACTTTGGGTGGTCGGTTTCGCAGGGTTCGTCGCAATCTACGGTCCACTCCTTATTAAACAGAAAAGTGGCACAGAGATATGAGCTGGCTCCAATACGCAGGCGTCTTTGCGGCATTTTTCGCAACCCATTCGATTCCGGTCAGGCCAAAAAACCGCAACGCAATCGTGCGCCGCATCGGAGAACGCTATCCGGAATCTGCACTATTGCATCTTCGGTCCCGCGTGGCCGACATTCCCTGAACTCCGTTATCAACACGACTAGCCCTCCGCAGCCCTCTCAGCTAAACCCCCTGCAACACAGCAGGGCAGAACACTATGGCACGTCACCTCATCACCTCCGCGATCCCTTACATCAACGGGATCAAACACCTCGGCAACTTGATCGGCAGCCAACTGCCCGCCGACCTATATGCACGCTACCTGCGCGGGCGTGGTGACGAGGTTCTGTTTCTTTGCGCCACCGACGAACACGGCACCCCCGCCGAACTCGCCGCTGCCAAAGCGGGCAAGCCCGTTGAGGACTACTGCGCAGAAATGTGGGCGGTTCAGGACGAACTCGCCAAAGGGTTTTCCCTGTCGTTTGACCACTACGGGCGCTCATCTTCCGAACAAAACCGCAAGCTTACCCAACACTTCGCGGGCGTTTTGGCAGACAACGGCCTGATTGAAGAACGCATGGAAACGCAGATGTATTCCCACGCCGATGGCCGCTACCTGCCGGACCGCTACATTGAGGGCACCTGCCCGAACTGCGCCTATGAAGACGCCCGCGGCGATCAATGCGACAACTGCGGCAAGCTGCTTGATCCGGTCGATCTGATCAATCCGCATTCCACCATCTCCGGCTCAACCGATCTGGAAATGCGCGACACCAAGCACCTCTATTTGCTACAATCCAAGCTCAAAGACGACATCGACACATGGATCGACAGCCAAACAGGTTGGCCGGTGCTGACCACCTCCATCGCCAAAAAATGGCTGCATGACGGCGACGGCTTGCAAGACCGCGGCATCACCCGCGACCTCGATTGGGGCGTCCCTGTAATGAAGGGGAGCGACCCTTGGCCCGGCATGGAAGGCAAGGTTTTCTACGTCTGGTTTGACGCACCCATCGAATACATCGCCTGTGCGCAAGAATGGGTCGATGCAGGCAAGGGTGATGATTGGGCACGCTGGTGGCGCACCGATCAAGGCGCCGATGACGTGCGCTACACCCAGTTCATGGGCAAAGATAACGTTCCGTTTCATACACTTAGCTTCCCCGCTACGATTCTAGGATCGGGCGAACCGTGGAAACGTGTCGATTACCTAAAATCGTTCAACTACCTGAACTATGACGGCGGCCAGTTCTCAACCTCGCGCGGGCGTGGTGTGTTCATGGACCAAGCGCTCGAAATTCTGCCGGCAGATTACTGGCGCTGGTGGCTGCTGTCGCGCGCGCCCGAAACCTCGGATTCGGAATTCACGTGGGAACAGTTCCAGACCGACTGCAACAAAGACCTCGCCGATGTGCTCGGTAATTTCGTGTCCCGCGTCACCAAATTCTGCCGTTCCAAATACTCCGAAGACGTCCCAGCAGGTGGCGCATGGGGCGATGCAGAAACCCAAC
>JAHBAO020000069.1 GCA_018500065.2 Octadecabacter sp.
TAGAGGCTATCAGCTGCCCAACCAAGGCCGCGCCACGTGGCGAGGGGTGCACGATGTCAGATGCATAGGCCGCTGCATCGCCCGATCCGATGACCTGCCCGCTATCAACAAAAATCACTGACGGGTTTAATGCGGCCATGCGGGATTGGCGCGCGGCGAGTTCATTGAATTCAGACCGACATTGTATGAACGGACCGCCTTGATCGCTGATAGGATAGTAGCCAAGGACAATGACCTGCGCGCCCTGATCGGCGACTTGGTTCACGAACACAGGAAAGGCTCCAGACGTTCCGTCTTCGGAAATAATCGTATTCAACACACGCTGTACATCTGGGGTCTGGCACAGGGTCAGTAGGTCATTGGCACCGCCATCCACAATCACCCAATCCCAATCATCTGAAACAAATTGGGTCGGAATGCCCTGCGCGCCTAAGAAGGTCGCGCCGCTGATCGCCACATTACTAACTTCAAGATTTGTCGATTGCTCCACAATGCTGGGAATGGACCGCCCCGACCCGCGATGCCACGCAAGGATCGAATCCCCAACAACAATGATGTCCGCATCGCGGTTGGCTGCGGGCGGAACAAAAGAACAGCCCGCCAGCGTCAGCACTGCAGTAAACAAGAGCATCCAAATCGTAATCCAATATCTTGGGTTTCTCATCCAGGTTTTCATCCTGCGACGCTAAACGCCAACAGTTAGACAGCCAAGACAGCTTTGAGTTCTACACGATAAGGTGCGAAATTTTTATAGAGACGCCACCAACCGCGTGCCCTGATCAATCGCGCGTTTCGCGTCGAGTTCCGCTGCTACATCCGCGCCGCCAATCACATGACACGCGATGCCTGACGCTTCCATTTCATCTGCCAGCGCACGCTGTGGCACCTGCCCTGCGCACATCACGATTGTATCGACTTCGATCAATGTGAGGTTTTTACGCTCTTCACCAAAGCTCACATGCAGGCCGTCAGCGTCAATGCGTTCGTAGTTCACGCCACCGATCATCTGCACGCCTTTCATCTTCAGGGTAGCGCGGTGGATCCAACCTGTTGTCTTGCCCAACCTTTTGCCGAGCTTGGTCGCCTTGCGCTGCAACAGCGTCACCTCACGCACGGGCGCATCTGGTTGCGGTCCTTCAGGGCGTATGCCGCCACGGGTTTCAGCAGGGTCACCCACGCCCCATTCTTCGAGCCATTCTTGCAGGTTTTCTGTTGGGCTGTCGTCCGTCACCAGATATTCGGCGACATCAAAGCCAATGCCACCTGCCCCAATGATGGCAACACGCTTGCCGACCTTGGCCTTGCCACGCAACACATCAATATAAGACAGCACATTCCCGCTGTCCTGCCCAACGATCTGCGGGTCGCGCGGCGCAACCCCCGTGGCGATGATCACTTCGTCAAAGCCTTTCAGGTCATCAACCGTTGCCTCAGCACCGAGCTTCAACGTGACGCCAGACTGTGCAATCGCGGCGCGATAATAATCAACCAGCCCCCAGAATTCCTCTTTCCCCGGCACTTGTTTAGCCATGTTCAACTGACCACCAATCTCATCCGCGCGGTCGAACACAATAACGGACATTCCCCGCTCCGCTGCAGCCAAGGCTGACGCGAGGCCCGCTGGCCCAGCGCCGACGATCCCGACGGTCTTGGTAGATGGTGGCAAAACCAATTCGGTCTCATGCGCGGCCTTTGGGTTCACCAAGCAGGACGCGATCTTCATAGAAAACGTATGGTCAAGACAGGCTTGGTTGCAGGCGATGCAGGGCGTAATCAGCGCGGCTTCGCCCGCTGCTGCCTTGTTGACAAAATGCGGATCCGCCAAGAACGGGCGCGCCATGCTCACCATATCGGCGCATCCATCTGCCAATACATCCTCACCAACTTGCGGCGTGTTGATGCGGTTAGACGTGACGATCGGAATGTTCACCTCACCCATCAGCTTCTTGGTCACCCAAGTGAACGCGCGGCGCGGCACAGAAGTCGCGATGGTTGGAATGCGGGCTTCGTGCCATCCAATACCGGTGTTCAGAATGTTTGCACCCGCCGCTTCTATGGCCTTTGCCAACGTCACGACTTCTTCCCAAGTTGATCCATTCGGGATCAGATCGATCATGCTAAGACGATAGATCACAATAAACTCAGGTCCGACGGCGTCACGAACGCGGCGCACCACCTCAACAGGTAGCCGCATACGGTTTTCATAGCTGCCACCCCAACGGTCGGTCCGTTTGTTGGTGTGCGTTACCAGAAACTGGTTCAGAAAATACCCTTCAGACCCCATGACCTCGACGCCATCATATCCGGCTGCTTTGGCACGCGTTGCCGCTGTCACCATGTCACTAATCTGCAACTCGATGCCGTCTTCATCCAGCTCCTTGGGTGGAAAAGGTGAAATTGGGGACTTCACAGCGCTCGGTGCAACGCAGTCTTTGGAATAGGCATACCGTCCCGCGTGCAAAATCTGCATCGCAATTTTTCCGCCCGCATTGTGAACACGTTTAGTGACGATTTTATGGTTGGCGATGTCCTGATCCGAAAATAAGCCTGCGGCCCCCGGAAAGACCCCCCCTTGCGCATTTGGTGCCATGCCACCCGTCACCATAAGCGCGACCCCTCCGCGCGCGCGTTCAGCATAAAACTCAGCGACCCGGTTCCAATCGCGGGTTTCTTCAAGACCCGTGTGCATGGACCCCATCAATACGCGGTTCTTCAGCGTCGTGAAGCCCAGATCAAGTGGTGCCAATAGATGCGGATAGGTCGCCATGATAAACACTCCTCAGTATCGCAAACACCCTGCCGAAGCTTGACGCGCACGTCATCCCAAACGCCGCGTCACCCTTGCCTTTGTTTCATAAATATCCTGGGGGAATCGCGCAGCGATGGGGGCTAGCCCCCTCCCCGCCCGCCGCAGGCAATTGGGTTAATTGTTCGCGGTTTCGACGCAATGACGGCGGAATGCCTTTTTCAACATATCCAGCTCGGCGCGCAGCAACGACATCTCTGCACGGATGTCCTCCGCAAGCGCATCACCAGCGACGATCGAAAAGCTGCCCAAAAGCATGTCTTCACTGCGATCACGGATCACAAATGTCTGCACGCCGTCCGCAATACGATCCATTGGGATCGGCACGCTCACACGCCATGTTTCCTCAACGCGGTCTTCTTCAACCACAACACCATCAACTGGAAAATCCAGATGCGTCACTTCGATGTTGGGCTTCCAGTCAGCTTCGCGGCCCTGATGTTTCAACGACCCATGCCAAACCCCTTCAACAAGGCGCAGTTTAGTCAGCACAATATTCCCAGACATAGCGCCCCCTAAAGTTCCGCGCGTGGATGGCGCGAGAATGTAATATCGCGGATCGTGACCTGGTTCATCTCTGGTCCCTCAAAGATCAGATCAATCCACATCGCTTCGACGCGTTTTTCGTTCAATTTAGTATAGGCCAAGTCGAACTCGACCATCACGTTGTCACCGTCCATCGGCCATTCGCGAACAATTTGCTCGGTGTTCGGACCGTGCCGCACGTTTAGCCGCGCGAAAATCTCCAGCGGTTTTTCCACTTCGACGATCGCATCCATGCGCAGCAAATGCCTGCGCAGCAAGCCTTCGCAGGAGATTTGCGGTAGGTTCAAAACGAGACTCAGGAAGGAACCGTCAAAACGAAACACATCCATCCGCAGCCCAAAGGGTGCCAAATCGGCTTCACGTGTATTGCGAAGCTGGCGCAGGGTAAGTTCGGAAATCTGGCAATCGTGGAACATTGTAACTTCGTCGCCCAGCATCGTTTTGCTGTCCACTGAGGCCATGCCTTTGACCGGAAGTGCGCCGCGCCACAGTTGCGGTCGCCATGACCAGTCCGTTCCGGCAGGCTTGGGGAAGGTCGAAGACCCTATGCGCGGCAAAGCTAAGCGGCTGTCGGCTGTATAGGTCAATTCATCCAGTTTTTGACGCAAAATGAGGGCTTCGTTGCGTTGGTTGCGCAACACGGACAGGTCCGTCGTTCCAGCGGCGTTCGCGGCACGGGACCAAAATGCGCGAACACGCCGCGAGAGCAGCTTTTCGAAGAGAGAGGTGCGTTGCTGTCCCATTGCGGTCCGATAGAATCCTTTTGTCCAAACCATACCTGCCAAATTGTTTCGCAAAAGGAAACAATTTGCGGGGTTCTCTTCACGATATCAGCAGTTTTATTCGGCTTCGCCCTCGGTAATTACCACCGGTGCGTTCACTTCACCCAATTCAGCCATCGCGACGGTCAACAAGCGCTCCCCTTCGCCACGGGCTAGTGCATCGCGATCAAAACTCAACACCGAGATCGTGGTTAGACGCCCGTTAATGTCCAGGAAACCGCGCCATTGCGGGCCACTTGTTCCGGCAAACACCGGGCCGGACGTGTCTTCGAACCGCGCTAGAACTCCGGCGTTGTCAGTGACTGTACGGACTTCGGATACATTGGCGAGATCACCGCTACTTGCCAGCAGACCACGGCCGCCATCCGTCTCAAGGAACTGCGCGAACGCCGTTTCGTTGCCCGTAACGCTCGCGGTGTCTTCAGCGCCGAACTGAATAGTGATCAAACCGTCCAGCGTGGGCATAACGGCTGCGTCGTCGGACAAAAGCGCGCAACCAGCAAGCACAGCAAATCCGCGCCGCGCGTTGCTTGCACCTTGGTCTACACAATATCCTTCAGGGCCACGCGCGCGCACGTCACCACCCAACAATGACAACGTACGGATGCCTTCACTCGTAGCATCTGGTGCGGCTGCGACGCCAGCCAACTGGCCAGCGACATTGCTTGCCATGCCTTCGATGTCGTCACAGCCCGTCAGACCAAACGCGACCAATCCAAGAACACACAACCGCACAAACATGATCCTTACAGGTCCATGTAGATGTGGCGTTCTTCTTTTGCACCGGGGTGGGTGACAGCGCCATTCAACGCGCCGCCAACCAGTTGTGCGTATTTCCATAAAGCGCCGGACGTATAGATTGTTTCTTTCGGACCGGCCCATTCGGATTTACGTTTGGCAAGTTCAGCGTCACTTAGATCGACCGACAACTCACCAGTGATTGCGTTGATCGTGATCATGTCGCCGTCTTTCAACAGACCAATCGGTCCACCGTGCGCGGCCTCTGGGCCGACGTGACCAACGCAAAACCCACGTGTCGCGCCGGAGAACCGACCGTCTGTGATAAGGGCAACTTTCTTGCCCATGCCCTGACCGGACAGTGCAGCTGTCGTAGCCAGCATTTCTCGCATTCCTGGACCACCGGATGGACCTTCGTTGCGGATAACCAGAACTTCGCCTTCTTCGTAGCCACGTGCTTTAACAGCTGCGAATGTGTCCTCTTCGCATTCGAACACGCGTGCTGGACCGGTAAAGGTTTGCTCGTCTTCGGACATGCCCGCGACCTTCACAATCGCACCTTCCGGCGCGAGGTTCCCTTTCAGACCGACAACGCCACCTGTCTTGGTGATCGGGTTTTCGACGGGGTAAATGACCTTGCCGTCCGCCTCGCCTTTGATCATATCGAGCTCTTCGCCGATGGCCTTGCCGCTGGCAGTCATGCAATCGTCATGCCACAGACCCGCCTTTTGCAGCTCTTTCATGACGATCGGAACACCACCAACTTCAAACAGGTCTTTCGCCACGTATTGGCCACCTGGCTTCAGGTCGACGAAGTAAGGTGTGTCATGGAAGATGTCGCACACGTCGAACAGGTTGAAATCGATGCCAGCTTCGTGGGCGATTGCGGGCAGGTGAAGTCCAGCGTTTGTGGACCCACCCGTACAAGCAACGACCCGTGCCGCATTTTCAAGGGATTTGCGCGTAACGACATCACGGGCGCGGATGTCTTTGGAGATCAGGTTCATGACCGCTTCGCCAGACGCTTCGCCATACTTGGCGCGGTCCTCATAGGGTGCTGGCATGCCGGAGGAGTTCAGCAGCGCCAGACCAATTGCCTCGGACACACAGGCCATCGTGTTGGCTGTAAACTGGCCACCGCATGCGCCTGCTGATGGGCAAGCAACGCGTTCAAGCACGGCGAGTTCAGCGTCGGACATTTGGCCTGCTTGGTATTTGCCAACCGCTTCGAACATATCCTGAACCGTAATGTCTTTGCCGTCATGTGACCCCGGCAGGATTGACCCACCGTACATGAACACGGATGGCGTGTTCAAACGCACCATCGCCATCATCATACCCGGAAGTGATTTGTCGCACCCCGCCAGGCCGACAATCGCGTCATAACAGTGACCGCGCATCGTGAGTTCAACGGTATCCGCAATCGCGTCGCGCGACGCGA
>JAHBAO020000128.1 GCA_018500065.2 Octadecabacter sp.
CAGGCGTTGCTTGGGGCCAAGCGTGAAGACAGCCCTGACGTGGATGCCGTTGTTGCCGACATTATCGCCGATGTACGCGCACGTGGTGATGCGGCGGTGTTGGAGTTGACGGCGAAGTTCGACCGGCTGGAATTGGACGCAGAAGGATTGCGGTTTTCAGCGGGTGAGATTGATGGGTATTGCGCGCAAGTCAGTGCCGAGGATCGCGCGGCGTTGGAACTGGCGGCGGAGCGTATTCGTGCTTATCACGCACGCCAGATGCCTCAGGATGACTTTTGGGAAGATGATGCTGGCGCGTCGCTCGGCTGGCGTTGGACGCCCGTGTCGGCGGCCGGGCTGTATGTTCCAGGTGGCATTGCAACGTATCCAAGCTCCGTTTTGATGAACGCTATCCCCGCGAAAGTCGCGGGTGTTGGGCGATTGGCGATGGTCGTGCCGACGCCGGATGGAGCGGTGAACCCGCTTGTGTTGCTGGCGGCGCGTATTTCTGGCGTGGATGAAGTTTACCGGATTGGGGGCGCACAAGCGGTGGCCGCGCTTGCCTATGGTACAGAAACGATTGCACCTGTTGATAAGATCACCGGACCGGGGAACGCATTTGTTGCTGCGGCCAAACGGCGTGTTTTTGGAAAAGTCGGAATTGATATGATCGCGGGGCCGTCCGAAATTCTAGTGATTGCGGATAAGGACAATGACCCTGATTGGATCGCGTTGGATTTGTTGTCTCAAGCGGAGCATGACGAGTCGGCGCAGTCGATCTTGATTACCGATGATGCCGCGTTTGGGCAGGCCGTGGCAAATGCCGTTGAAACGCGACTGCAAACGTTAGAACGTCGCGCGGTTGCCGGCCCAAGCTGGCGCAATTTTGGGGCCATCATCACCGTTCAGAACATGGATGAAGCGATTGTTTTGTCTGACAGAATAGCGCCAGAGCATTTGGAGCTTTGCGTGGAAGATGCTGATGAAATGGCCGCAAAAATCACTCATGCGGGCGCGATATTCATCGGCGCTTGGACACCTGAAGCGATTGGGGACTATGTCGGCGGGCCAAACCATGTGCTGCCAACGGCGCGGTCTGCACGGTTCTCGAGTGGGCTTTCGGTGATGGATTTCTTGAAACGCACAACGTTAGCGCGGATGACGCCAGAGGCGTTGAAAGCTATTGGTCCCGCAGCAGAACGGCTTGCCATTTCGGAGAGTTTGCAGGCACATGGGTTAAGCGTGCGCGCGCGACTCGACAAATTGAATAGGGACTAGCGTTTTGGTGAAGATTGTTCACATAGATTTGGATGATAGCGCGTTGCCGCCGCCAACGGCCGAGATTGAACAGGAACGCAAAGTCGCGATGTTCGATCTGCTCGAGGACAACTCATTTGTGCTGCCTGAACGGGACGGGAAGGCCGTTCCTTCTGGGCCGTACCGCCTTGGGCTTTCCATTCGCCAAAAGCGGCTTGTCTTTGAAATTGCAACAGAAAAAGGTAAAACTGCGGGCGAGTTTCATTTGTCGCTCGGCCCCTTTCGCCAAGTCGTGAAAGACTATTTCCAAATTTGTGAAAGCTATTTTGACGCTGTCAAAACGGCCGCCCCCAGCCAGATCGAGACGATTGATATGGCGCGACGTGGCATCCACGACGAAGGTGCGCGTATTCTGCAAGAGCGACTTGGGGGCAAGGCCGAGGTCGATTATGACACAGCACGGCGCCTTTTCACTCTCATCTGCGTCTTGCACTTCGGAGGCTGATTTGAGCGCGCTTCCGCAATCCATCTTGTTTTGTTGTGATCATAATTCTGTTCGGTCGCCAATGGCAGAAGGATTGTCCAAAAAGCTCTATGGAACAGATATTTATCTGCAATCTGCTGGTGTTAAGTCAGATTTGGAGATCGACGGGTTTGCAGTTTCTGTGTGCGAAGAGTTGGACATTGAACTATCGCGCCACCGTAGCCGCTCGTTTGATGAGATGGAGCAATGGGGGGATGATTTGTCGTCGTTTGACCTGATTGTTGCGCTTTCTCCGGCCAGTCAGCGACGCGCATTAGAATTGACGCGCCATTCTCACCTAGAAGTCGAATACTGGCCCATTATGGACCCAACTGGACTTGGTGAAAGCCGTGAAGACCGCCTTGAGTATTACCGTCAGGCGCGAGATCAAATACGTGGAAAATTGATTGAGCGCTTCGGGCAGGGGTTAAGCGCGGAATAGTGTAAGTGCTTTAGTGACTCGGGACCCTTGGAAGGGGTGACATGAAAATAGCTGCTGCCGCATACAAACCTGAATGGCATGAAAATTGGGCGTCGCTTGAGGTTAAGCTGGATGCTTGGGTTCAAGACGCGGCGTCGCAGGGTGCGCAGCTATTGGTTTTTCCGGAATACGCAGGACTGGAAGCGGTGTTAATAGGTGCGCCGAAGGATCGTGATCCTTTGGCTTGGACAAGGGCATGTGCTGATATTCAGGGCGATTTTATCGCCTTGAACCAAGCGCTTGCAAAGAAATACAACCTCCATATCCTCGCGGGAAGTTTACCTTGGCGAGCCAATGATTTGACCACAAACATGGTAGCGCTTTGCGGGCCGGACGGCGCATCTGAATTCCAGCACAAGTTGATCCTGACCCCTTATGAACGCGACGAGATGGGGCTGAGTGCAGGAAAAGAGCTGTGCTTGTTCGACACGCGCCTTGGAAAAATCGGTGTGTTGATCTGCTATGACAGCGAATTTCCGCTTTTTGCCCGCGCGTTGGCGGAGGCGGGGGCAGACATGATCCTTGTGCCGTCCAATACAGATTTTCCAGCGGGCCAGACCCGCGTGCGCCAGTCCTGCCGCGCACGTGCCATCGAACAACAGTGCTTAATTGTCCAAGCGCCTTTGGTCGGCGATGTGCCGGAGTGCACTGTTTTAGATACACAAACTGGTCGTGCGGCGCTGTTCTGCCCGCCTGATCATGGCTTGCCATCAAACGGTATCATCGCGCAGGGTGAAACCGATACCTCTGCGTGGGTCATTGCGGATGTCGATCCGAAAGCCATCGCAGCACCACGTCAATCGGGGCAAGTGGGCAATTTCATCCACTGGGTTGAGCAGGACCAGCGCGTTAAAACGGTCACCACTGTGCGGGTTTGAGCAATTATCCCTTGAAACTGTGCCGCTTAGGGCGCATTTACCCGCTGTCCGCATTGTCGCGGACGTTTCTAATGGAGAGAACATGGCCAAGGAAGAACTGCTCGAATTTCCAGGCGTCGTAAAAGAACTCTTGCCGAACGCGACATTCCTGGTCGAGCTGGAAAACGGCCATACGATCATCGCGCATACGGCAGGCAAGATGCGGAAAAACCGCATTCGTGTTCTGGCAGGCGACAAGGTGCAGGTCGAAATGACCCCCTATGATTTGACCAAGGGTCGGATCAACTATCGTTTCAAATAATCCTTTGATGAGGTTTGTTTTAGGCTCCGGTTCCCCACGACGGTTGGAGCTGTTGGCGCAGCTTGGTCTGGCGCCAGATGACGTACGCGCCCCTGACATCAATGAAGACCCGATTGGTGCCGAAAAACCGCGCGATTATGTGCGGCGCATGGCGCGTCAAAAGGCTGAAGCGTCGATGTGTGCCGCGGATGAGATCGTGCTTTGCGCGGATACGACCGTGGCCGTTGGCCGCCGTATTTTGGGGAAACCTGCGGATGCGGCTGAGGCAGAGGCGTTTTTGCGGCTCATGTCGGGCCGCCGCCATAAAGTTATCACAGCGATATCTGTCAAGACACCAAGCGGCGTTCGCGTGAAAGATGTCGTGACGGACGTGAAGATGAAACGGTTGAGTGACGTTGAAATCGCGGGCTATATTGCAACCGATGACTGGCGCGGCAAGGCTGGTGGTTATGCGATCCAAGGGCCAGCCAGCGCGTTCATTCCGTGGATCGCGGGGTCTTACTCCGCTGTGGTTGGCCTGCCGTTGGCAGAGACCGCGAACCTTTTACAATCATCAGGATTGGAGATTTGGACATGAAAGGACGCATGATCGTTCTGGACCACGTTGCTGGCCGTGAGGCTGCAGCGCTGTTGGTTGATGGAAAACTCCAAGACCTTCTGATCGACGACGACGAAGCCCCGCGCCCCGGCGCGATTTTTCGTGCGATATGTGACCGCCCGTTAAAAGGGCAGGGCGGCATGATGTTAAAGCTGCCTGAAGGTGAAACCGCATTTCTGCGCCAAGGCAAAGGCCTTGCGCCCGGTCAAGCGATTTTGGTGCAGGTCACAGGCTATGCGGATGGCGGCAAAGCGATTCCGGTGACGGACCGGG
>JAHBAO020000366.1 GCA_018500065.2 Octadecabacter sp.
GCGGCGCAAGCTGTCAGAAAAGGCGGTTGGCGATGCGGGTCGGCAAGCGGCGCATGATTTTTCACGCCAAGCGTTGCATGCGGCGACATTGGGGTTCGAACACCCCGTCAGCAAAGCAATGCTGCGTTTTGAGGCGCCTATGCCTGCGGATATGGTTGGACTTGTGGCGGCTTTGGGTGGCGAAACAACGGCTTAGCCGTTGACGTCATTTAAATAATGGGCTGAAACACATAATCCCATGTGCGTGAGCGCGCAGAAACACATCTGGAAAACTGTTCATTCTTCCTTAAGTCTATTTTACGAAAAGTGAACCGATCAGTCTTGAATTGGTTAAATGTGTGACCATATTGATGTTAAGGTCGTAAACATATGCGGCCGCGTCGCCACAAAGGGGCGCGAAAAAGTCGCCACAAAGGGGCGCGAAAAAATGCGTGGCCACAAAGGGGCGCGAATAATGGGAGGGACAACTATGTCATCTTATACAAATTTACCGGCCCCGTCGCCGGAGCAAGGCCTGAACCGCTACATGCAGGACATCCGCAAGTTCCCAATGCTGGAACCGGATGAAGAATACATGCTGGCCAAACGCTGGGTGGATCATGAAGATTCCGAAGCGGCGCACAAGATGGTGACGTCGCATCTGCGACTGGCCGCCAAAATTGCAATGGGCTACCGCGGCTATGGGTTGCCAACGGCCGAAGTGATTTCCGAAGCCAATGTGGGCCTGATGCAGGCCGTGAAACGCTTTGACCCTGAAAAGGGCTTCCGCCTCGCGACCTATGCGATGTGGTGGATCCGCGCATCCATTCAGGAATACGTGTTGCGCAGCTGGTCTATGGTCAAGCTGGGCACGACGTCCGCGCAAAAGAAGCTGTTCTTCAACCTGCGCAAAGCCAAGAACCGTATTGGCGCGTTGGAAGAAGGCGATCTGCGCCCGGAAAACGTTGAACGTATCGCCCATGATCTTGGTGTGACCGAGGACGAAGTGGTGTCGATGAACCGCCGGATGTCAGGTGGGGATGCGTCGCTGAATGCCACGGTCGGATCAGAAGGCGAGGGCACCATGCAATGGCAGGATTGGTTAGAGGATGAATCCGCTGACCAAGCCGGCGATTATGAGGCCAAGGACGAGCTGGACATGCGCCGCGAATTGATGGCCGAAGCGATGGCTGTGTTGAATGACCGTGAAAAGGACATTCTGATGCAGCGCCGATTGATGGAAAAAGCCATCACACTTGAGGAATTGAGCGGGCAATACGACGTCAGCCGCGAACGTATCCGCCAAATCGAAGTGCGCGCGTTCGAGAAATTGCAAAAGAAGATGCAAACGCTCGCCCGTGAGCGCGGCATGTTAGAAAACGCTTAATAGCTTTTGAGAACCGAGGCGCTAACCGAAAGGTTGGCGCCCTTTTTCTTGCCTTGGATGCCTCCGGCGGGGATACTTAGAAAACAAAGGCAAGGCAAAAGAAAGAGACACGCAATATGACACAACCGGTTCGGTGGGCGATTTTAGGCGCTGGAAAGTTTGCGCGTGAACATATGGGGCCCGCGATCCATGCCGCACATGGCGCGGAATTGGTGGCGTTGGGCACGTCATCTGATGCAAAGGCCGCGCCTTTTACCGCTTTTGCGCCGGGCTTGCGGGTGCATGAAACCTATGATGCCGTTCTGTCAGACGCGGATGTTGATGTTGTCTATGTTCCGTTGCCAAACCATCTTCACATAGATTGGGCGATGAAGGCCTTGAAAGCAGGCAAACATGTCTTGGTTGAGAAACCTGTCGGGCTGACTGGCCCTCAGATTGATCCATTGATTGCTTTGCGTGATGAAACCGGCCTGCAGTGCAGCGAGGCCTATATGATCGCCCATCATCCGCAGTGGGCGCGGGTTCGCGAAATGATTGCGGATGGTGCGATCGGGGACCTGCGCCATGTGGATGGTATCTTTACGTACAACAATTCCGACTTGACCAACGTAAGGTTTGACGCAAAGAAAGGCGGTGGCAGCCTGCCTGATATTGGCGTTTACACTATCGGTTCGACGCGAATGGCAACGGGGCAAGAGCCGCTGCAGATCACCCACGCGGATATTGATGACCTGAACGGGGTTGATGTTTGCGCGCGCGTTTCAGCACGATTTGAGGGGTTTAGCGCTCATTGGATCACCGCAATGAATGTGCATGCAACGCAAAGTATGACGTTTCTTGGAACCCAAGGGCGTATCCATGTTCCCGCCCCGTTCAATGCGGGAACCTACGGCGAAGCACGGGTTGAATTGACGCAAAGCGATGGGGCTGTGCGCGTTGAACGCTGGCCCGATGTCGCACAATACAAAATGCAAGTTGAAGCGTTTGGCGCGTCCGTTCGGGATGGGACATCATATGCGTGGACACTTGAGGATGCCCGCGCCACGCAAGTGGTGATTGATGCGGTTTATGCGGTTGCTGCCCCAAGATAGACTGACACGAACAAGGAGAATCAAAATGGCGGACCCGCACGAGTTCGACGATGTAATGCCCGAAAACACATCCAAACGAGAGCCCGAAGAACCTGTGCAAGAAAACCTGTTCACGCGGTTGCTGTATCTGATCTTGATTTCAATCATGATGAGTTTTGCCAGTACCGTGATTGGCGTTCTGGCGGTTTTGCAGTTCATCATTATGTTGGTGCACAACAAGCAGCCCAATGAACGGATTGCCGAGCTTGGGACCGACGTTGGAATTTGGTTTGCGAAAGCAACGCGGTATCAGACAGCGGCATCCGAGGTGAAGCCTTGGCCTTGGACGGAATTGGATTAGTTACGCCTGCGGCGGGCGGGGGCGCAAAACCTTGTGGTTTTGCGCGACCCTGACTTAGAGGTTAGTCTTCCATCGCTTCCAGTTCGTCGATCATGCTTTCGATCATGCCGAGGCCCTTGGCCCAGAATTTCGGAGCAGACGCGTCCAGCCCGAAAGGGGCCAGCAGTTCGGTGTGGTGTTTTGATCCGCCCGCTTTGAGCATGTCAAAATACTTGTCTTTGAAATCTTCGCCCA
>JAHBAO020000184.1 GCA_018500065.2 Octadecabacter sp.
CGCCCGCCGCAGGCCAGGCCAACAGCGAAGGCTTCATCGTCGCTCACGCCGAAGTCCAAGATGCGCTGCTGGCCATCCTCAAGCGCGTCCAACGCATCGACGATCACCGCGCCCTCAACGCAGCCCCCCGAAACCGAGCCCTCCATGTGGCCGTCTTCACGTATGGCCAATTGGCTTCCCGCAGGTCTGGGTGCGGATCCCCATGTTTCAACGACAGTCGCGATTGCTGCGCCCTGCCCGCCTAAATACCAATCAAGGGCCAGCTTTGGCAGGCCGCCCAAATCGCTCAATTGGTTTCCTCGCCGTCCTCTTCAGGAACCATAAACACCTGCCCCGGATAAATCAGGTCAGGGTTACGGATGCGGTCGCGGTTGGCCTCGAACACTTTGAAGTACAAAACGCCAGAGCCATACTGTTCCTCGGCAATCGCCCAAAGGGTTGCGCCTGGTTGCACCGTCCGTGTGGCAACCGTGAATTCAGGGTTCGCCACGTCTTCGGCCATCGCCTCGACCACATCAGCGGGGTCTTCGCGCAGGAACGGGGTTTCAATACGGCTGACGACATCGCCTTCACCGTCCATTTCATCAATGCGCAACGTATAAACGCCCGTATCGACGTCCGGCAAATCACCACGCCATGTACCGTTCGCATCAATCGGCAGGCGGCTGACGGGTGTATTGTTCACGTAAACCTGCACAAACCCGCCATCGCCCACGGCGCGGCCCCGCAAAATGACATCGCCTTCCAGATCATAGGTGATCGTATCAAGGGCAACATTGGACATCACCTCAGGGGCAACATCCGCGGCGGTTGGCGGCTGGATTACGTCAACGCCGTCTTCTGTAATTGCGATAATGGCAGGTGTCGGCGGGCTGACGGGCTCGGCGAGTTCAACAACCTCGGGCGCTTGGGGTGCTGCGTTTGCCGCCAGCACAAACACGCGGTCAGCAGCCATCGCGTCACCGTCAGGGTCGCTTATCGCAGACAACATGCGCGGCGTGTCGGAATGCCCAACGAAGCCGACAACAGAAAACCCGCCATCTGCCGCAGGTAAAACGCGCTCCACTTCGACGCCGTCAATCATCACAGCGATCGCCACATCGGGCTGCCCCGTGCCTGACATAACGTAGCCGCCATCTGGTTCGAACCGCATATCGGTCAGCAAAAGCGGGGGGCGCGTGGCTGCCTCCACCTCTGGCGCTGTTTCTTCTGCCGTTTCAGCCGGTTGCGCGACGGCCACCACGTCTTCGACAACCCGTTCGCTTGCCATTTCGGGTGCATTGGCTGTGCCTTGCGGCAATGGGCGCAGGTAAATTGCCGCGGTAATCGCCACAACAACCACGGCCCCGCCGCCGATCATTAGATATTTCGTCTGCACGTTTCGCTCCCCGACAGTTGGCAGACCTTAGCAACCGGACTATCACGGGTCAAAACCTGCTTTTAGACTTTCAAAACCTGTGATCGGATCGCCTCATGACTTCCCCTACCTTTTCCGTCTGCGTCTACTGTGGGTCCCGTGATGGCGCTGACCCTGCCTATGCCCAAGCCGCGAAAGACTGCGGCGCGATGTTGGCCGCGAATGGCTGGCGGTTGGTTTACGGCGCGGGTGATGTCGGCTTGATGGGCCGCGTGGCACGCGCAGCCCAGAGCGGTGGCGGTGACACCTTCGGCGTCATCCCGCAACACTTGATAGATTGGGAAGTGGGTAAAACCGACCTCACGACCTTTATCGTGACTGAGACCATGCACGAGCGCAAAAAGGTGATGCTGATGAATGCACAAGCAGTTGTTGTGCTTCCGGGCGGTGCTGGGTCATTGGACGAGCTGTTCGAAGCCCTGACTTGGCGCCAACTTGGGCTGCATGACAAACCTGTGTTCGTGCTGAACACAAATGGATACTGGGACCCGCTGCTAGACATGATCGACCACATCATAACCCAAGATTTCGCGGACCCGAGCCTGCGCGATTACTTCGAGGTCGTATCAGATGTCACCGCTCTGAAAACCGCCCTGACGCGCCAAGCACGGGCCCAAAGTTCTTAGACGTCTATTGCAGATGAACGTGACCGTAGCGGATGGCGGGTTAGAGCCCTTTGTGACGGATGCTGCGCGGTGAACCAATGGCCCTTTTGTAGCATAGCACTTCGCCACATTGCAGCTGGAGCAGATCAGTCCTGCGGTTCCAAGAAGCGATCAAGTCGGAAATTGTCACCTACAGATGCAAGATACATATACTGCGGATGGTTTGGGTCGATGTCTCCGAAAGCGATCAGCATGTTGGGGGCCGCTACATTTCAATTTAGGCAAGATGTCTTTCGAATAACGGGCAGAGTTCCTACGAGAACTTGATAACCAAATTGAAAACACTCAATAACCGCAACGTCCGCAAAGCAGACAAACCTCTAAAAAAATTCGCTTTAATGAGGGCATCACCAATTACGCAAAAGGCCCACCAGTTTGGTGGGCCTTTCTTCATTCATCTGGTGATCAAATCACATACGCGATGCGACGTTTTCCCAGTTCACAAGGTTATCGAGGAAGTTTGTCAAATACTTCGGGCGCGCGTTGCGGAAGTCGATGTAGTAGGAATGCTCCCATACGTCGCAACCAAGCAATGCAGTCTGACCAAAGCACAGCGGGTTCACGCCGTTTTCAGTCTTGGTAACCGCCAAAGACCCGTCAGCGTTTTTCACCAACCAGGCCCAACCGGACCCGAACTGGCCTGCGCCTGCTGCCGAGAACTGGGATTTGAATTCATCAACGGAACCGAAGCTCTCTTTGATGGCGGATTCAAGCTCGGACGGCATTGCGCCGGAATTCGGGCCCATCATTTCCCAGAACTGGTTGTGGTTCCAAAGCTGGGAGATGTTGTTGAAGATGCCGTTCTGCGCAGTTGCAGACGCATCGTATGTGCCCGTGATGATGTCTTCGAGGGATTTGCCAGCCCATTCAGTGCCCTCAATCAGCTTGTTGCCGTTGGTGACGTATGCGTTGTGGTGTAGGTCGTGGTGGTATTCCATTGTTTCAGCGGACATGCCGTGAGCTGCAAGCGCGTCGTGCGCATATGGAAGGTCAGGAAGTTCAAAAGCCATGTGTATACCTCGTTGTTGGATTTGCATCTGTCTAACACGTAACAAAGCCCTCAGACACCCAAGGTCAAGTCGCTTTGCATCAAAATGATCGCATTCGGCATTGTTTCCCCATTCGCGACAGTGGACTTGAGGCCGCAGGTCGTTATGCTGCTGGAAAGCCGGATCAACTGGCACACGCGCAAAAACGCTAAGTAAAAGCAGGTGGAACGTGAACAACGCAGAGCGGGGCCGTTTCTGATGGCCAAACATCAGTACACAATTCTGTCGATGATGAAGGATGAGGGCCATTCGCTGGTTGAATGGGTCGCCTACCACAAGCACATCGGCTTCGATAATATCTGCGTTTACACCAACAACTGCAATGATGGCACGGATGACATGCTGATCCGGCTTGAACAACTCGGGTGGGTCCAGCATTTCCGCAATGATGTGCCGGAAGGCAAAAAGCCCCAGCCAAATGCGCTGGCGTTGGCGGCGAATAACGACGAAATCACCGACTCTGATTGGGTCCTGACAATGGACGCCGACGAATTTGTCTCCATTAAGTGCGGCGACGGCATGATCACGGATGTAATGGACCGCCTGCCCCCGCAAACGGATGCCCTTGCGATCACGTGGCGGTTTTTTGGGTCCTCCGAAGTGACACCTTGGAACCCGGGACTTGTTACAGAAACCTATACCAAAGCCGCGCCAGACAGGTTCCGCAAAGGCTGGGGCGTTAAGTCGATGTTCAAGCCACGTGAACACATCAAATTCGGAATTCACCGCCCCACCAACAAACCCGGCAAGATGGAGCAATTGGGCGAAGACGCCGACATCTTGACCCATTGGGTGAACGGGTCAGGCCAGCCGATGCCTGAAAGCTTTCAACAAAAAGGCTGGCGCTCTACAGGTCGCACACTTGGTTACGGGCTGATTGAATTGAACCACTATGCGGTCAAAAGCTACGAAGCCTATTTGCTGCGCCGCCTTCGCGGCAACGTGAATAACAAAGAAGACAAGTATAACGCGGGCTATTTCGCTATTTTTGACCGCAACGAAGAAGAACATCTGAATGTGCAGCGCCACAGCAAAGCGCTCCATGCCAAAATCGCGGAAATTCTCGAAGATCCGGTTATGCGCGACCTTCACAACAAGGCGCTGGAATTTCATGCGTCACGGGTGGAACGCCTACGCAGCCTTGGCGAATATGACCCCTGGCTGGTTGAGCTAAAGAAGGCCAGCGCGGTTGAAATCACCGGTTTAGACGAAGTTCTGTTTACCCAGCACCTGCCCAAAATCTGGCAGGAAAAAATCAAGGAAATGCAGGCGAAGGGCGTTCCTGACGGGAAAATCGCCAAAATGGTCGCGAGTTCTGTAGGGATCAAAGCGGCAGAAGATGAGCGAACCGCAGAAGTGTTTGATGCAGCGCGACCGACCCAGCGCGGCGATAACCGCCCGCCCCCGCGCGACAAGCCCAAAGACAAATCGCCCAAACTCAATGCGAAGATCAATCCGGAAACCGCGCCTAACAAATACCGGACAACGATATTGTCGATGATGAAAGACGAAGGTCACAGTCTCGTCGAATGGGTCGCCTATCACAAACATATCGGCTTCGAGAACATCTGTGTTTACACCAACAATTGCAACGACGGCACCGATAAGATGTTGATGCGGTTGCAGGAATTAGGCCACGTCCAGCATTTCCGCAATGATGTTCCAGAAGGCAAACGCCCGCAGATGAACGCATTGTCGCTGGCAGGTCGCAACCCTGAAGTGATGCACAGCGAGTGGGTCTTGGTGATGGATGCCGACGAATTCCTCACTGTGAAAACCGGTGATGGAAAAATCAACGACTTGCTTGATGCGATGGACCCAGATGCGCAGGCGATGGCCATTACATGGCGCTTTTTCGGGTCATCTGGCGTTACAGACTGGAACCCGGGACTTGTCACCGAAAGCTACAGTTACGCAGCCGATGACGGCTTTCGCAAAGGTTGGGGCGTCAAGACGCTTTTCAAACCCTATGCCGACATCAAGCTGGGTATCCACCGCCCGTCGATCCGCAAGTTGAACCATCGCCCAGAGAACGCCAAAGCGTTGCTGGACCAGCTATGGCTGAACGGGTCTGGCGACCCTTTGCCGGATGAATTTTCCCTGTCGGGGTGGCGCTCAACGCGGCCTACGATTGGCTATGCCCTTGCAGAAATGAACCATTACGCCGTCAAAAGCTATGAGGCCTATCTGCTGCGCCGTGCTCGCGGCAACGTGAATAACAAAGAAGACAAATATAACGCCGCTTATTTCGCCTATTTCGATCGCAACGAAACGCAGCCCGGCGCGATTGACCGCCATATCCCTGCTGTGCGTTCACTGGTCGACGACATCCTGAGCGATCCGAAAATGCGTGAATTGCAGGACGAAGCATTGGCGTATCATGCCGGCCGCGTGAAAATGTTGCGCGATAGCGGTGAATACGACCATTGGCTGCGAGAATTGAAAGACGCGTCTTCGATTGATGTTGATGCGCTTAAAGAATCCGTCATCTTCACCCAACACCTGCCCAAATCAGCGCAGGCCGAAGTGGCGCGGCTGAAACAAGCGGGTGTGGCGGATGATGACATTCGCGACTTCATCACGTCCCTGCGCACTGCTTCAAAAGGTAAAAGCCGCAGCAATCTTATCGCGCAAGCCAAAGGTGAAACGGCGGGCGAGGCAACGCAAGACAATGACGATGACACGGACGCCCGCACCAGCCGCGCAGAAGCCCGCGCGAGCGCTGATACCCTCATCGCAGCACTCAAAAAAAAAGCCGCGTAAACCCAGCACGCGGGTTAAATCTGGAAGAAGCAAAAAAATGACCATCGCTCCTGATGCAGGCCGAAAGGTCCTCGTATCCACAATGAAGAATGAAGGCCCCTACCTGTTGGAATGGCTGGCCTACCATAAATCCATCGGCATCACGGATTTCTGCATCTTTTCAAACGATTGCACCGATGGCACCAATCTGATCCTGAACCGTTTGGACCAAATGGGCGTTGTTAAACATTTCGACAACCCGCTCGGGCCCCGCATGGACCCACAGCGTCGCGCCTATTCGCGTGCCAACCAAATTGACTGGGTCAAGGCTGCGGATTGGGTGCTGATTGTCGACGCGGATGAATTCCTCAACATCCATGTTGGAGACCGTTCCATCAATGCGCTGATTGCGGCCTGCGGCAACCCTGACGCCATTTCGATCAACTGGCGTTTGATGGGCAGCCAAGGCCAATCCAAAATGTCCGATGAGCTGGTAACAGAGCGTTACACGCGTGGGTCCAGTTTTGATGACCCTGAAAACGGTCTCGTTTGGGGCTTTAAGACACTGTTCCGCCCTGCCAAGTTCGGCTATTTCGCGGTGCACCGCCCAAGGTTTGAAAAAGACGTTGAGCTGGTTCCAGGTATGGTCAAATGGACCAATGCTGCGGGCAAACCGATGGGCGACACGTACCTTGAAAAAGGGTGGCGCGGCAACAGCGACAATGTCAGCAACGAGTTCGCACAGGTGAACCACTACGCGATTAAGTCGCGTGAGGATTTCTTGCTCAAACGTCTGCGCGGCACAGCCAATTCCAAAAACAAAGACCGTATCGACATGGAGTATTGGGACAAATACGACATCAACACCCATGAAGACACGACCATTATGACGGATGGTATTCGCACCATTATTGATGAATGGATGAAAGACGATGACCTTGCCGCGCTGACACGAGCCTGTGCGGAATGCTCGCAGCGTGTGCTGGATTATCAGCTTACCGATCCTGACTTCCGAGCCTTTGTCGACACAGGTAAATTTGCAAAAGCAAAAGACTCAAAAAAAAACAAAAAAATAAGTGAGGCAACGGACGGTTCTGCACGTTTTTTGTGTGTCGGAACACACCACAAAACCGGTACCGTTTGGCTGCGCCGCGTGCTGCATGCAATTAAGGACGATCAGAACATACCTCTGATGCAATGCCACAACGCGGAGAAGATCAAGAATGCCGCTGATGAAGGCCCACAGATTATCGTGAATTGGGAAAGCTCATTCCCGCAAGACCTCTTGGCCCTGCCCCACGCCCGCTTTATTCATATGATCCGCGATCCCCGCGATGTGCTGTTATCTGGCATGCGCTATCACCGCAAAGCACCACTCGGGCGTGAAAAGTTCCTAGCGGAGCCGCGCGACGATCTGGGCGGCAAAAACTACATCGACTATCTGAACGATCTGCCGGATGACCTTGCGCGCTGGCAGTTCGAAATGCGCAATAAGCATGCTCAGACAGTCAAGGAAATGCTGGCATGGGATTACAGCGGGAATGCCATCGGTGATGTGCGCTACGAAGACCTGATCGTAGATGTGGAATGCGTGAAGATCCGTGAAATACTTGAAGACTTCGCGATCGAAGGCCTCGATATCGACCGAGCTGTGCAGTCTTATTGGCAAAACAGCCTGTTTGGAGGCGTCAATGAAGAACCGGAATTGGGCAAACAACACGCACGCCACATTACATCTGGGTCAGTGGCCCAGTGGAAAACCCAAATGCCGCGCGCACTCGCGGAAATCTACGCCGATGAATACGGCGATGCGCTTATCAGCCTTGGGTATGAGGACGATAAAAAATGGGTGAAAGAGTGCCCCGTTGAGGTGAAAGCCTAACCCGTCAGCCCCGGATTATTGCGGTGCTGTTTGCGGATACGATCGTAAAGCGCACGCACGTCGTCGTCCTGTTTCAGTTCAACAAGGCGTTTCTTGTGAATTTCAACGGCCCGCGTGTGCAAATCATTCAATTCAGGGTCTTTGCGCAACTCTGCCACCGCGTCTTGCACCCGCTCTGACCAACGCTGAATGCGCGTGTCATGGACGTCATTGTTGTTGTAACGGCGCCAGTATTTGAAATCCGCACTGCGGTCAGTGTGGTTGGCATTGCCACGGTCCGCCTGCACCAGAAAGCTTTCGGCGGATTTGATGACATAGTGGTTCAGTTGCACCAAATCATAGCCAAAATCCGGCGCTTCCAGCAGCTTTACGTCCTTAAGCAACCGCGATGCATCAAGCGGTTTGCCGCAGCCGTTTACGTATTTTACGCCGCCCAAATCCTCTTTGCGCACATTGGGCGAGTGGTTGGCAAAATAGCTGGCCTTCGCGGATTTGTGGGTCAAAGACTTGGTGCCACGGCGCGATATGCCGTTGTGGTATTCACCTTCATACGCCCATGCGTATTCGAACTGATCGATCAGCAAACGGTCTTCATAGGCGTCCAACCCACTAGAGCCGAAATTCAGCTGATTGAAGGTGATGACATTTGCCCCATCGACGGCCTTAAACAAGTCCTGTAAGGTTCCGTCGCCGACATTGACGCAGATGAATTCGTCCACATCGAAACTGGTGACCCAGTCAGACCGTTTCAGCCGCGCAAAGGTGTTGATGTACTTTGTCGCCTGCCAATGGTGGTGGGCGTTCTTGGTGTAAACGGACGGATTGGCGAAGTGGCGCAGCTTGCCCAGCTCGTCCAAACGTTCCAGCATTTGATCTGTGCCATCAGTGCAATCATTTGAAAACACAAGGAAATCATTAACACCAATCAAGCTGTGATAGGCGTACCATTCCAGAATGAACGGTGCCTCGTCCTTCATTGGCGTGATGGATGTGATGCGCATGGCCGGCCTTAAGCGTTGTTTTACCAAAGCTTCGCACGACACCGCAGCGGACAAAAGCGCCCGCTACACAAATGCACAACTTGCTGCAAAATACGCACGCCTTTAGGCAAAAAAGCCTGTCTTTTCACCCGTTGTTGCCGCGCGTGTCAGCACACCTTGGGCATAATCCGCGACCGAGCGGAAACAGACCACGTCAAAGCCGTCATCGTGCATCCAGAACGCCGCTGCAATCTGCGCCATACGTGTACGCCGCACTTGGCCCAAGCCAAAGCTGTCAGGGTGCAAATCAACAGGGCAAAGCCGCGCCAAGACATCGCGCGCGCCGTCGCCCGAAACCGTAAATACCGCCCGTGCGTCAGACACATCAACGGCCAAAAAATGCGACTTGGCGAGCGCTTTGTTCACCGCTTCAATTGCCTCTGCAACTTCTGTGTAAGGCACAATCAACAACACTTCATCCGAGGACATCCACGCGACGCCTTTGTCACCATTCCCCAAGAATTGGCCAGAACTCGGCACGGCCTGCCCCGTGGCAGCCTTCACCGCTTTCTTCATTTTACCGCTGCTCAGATCACCGCGCAGGGTGATCATGCCGCGCGCATCCACGCGTGCTACACTTGCCAAATCAGACATTCTGCTTCTCCCCTGCTGGGTCATAGAAAACCGCGTTCACGATTTTGGCTTGGACTTCAGTGCCATCGGTTTTGGGAAAGGTAATCACTTCTCCCATGCGGTCCGGCCCGTTGTGCACAAGCCCCATTGCGATCCCGCGTTCAAGGTTCGCACTGTAATAGGTAGACGTAATACGCCCCTGAACATTGCGCTGACCGTTGGCGTTTTCGCCATTCGCCACTGCATAAGCGCCATCGGGAATGACAGACCCATCCGTACTTTCCAGCCCCACAAGTTTCCAACGATCAGGGTCAACCATATGGCTGCGCATCTGGCCGCGTTTGCCCAAGAAATCCTCTTTCTTCTTGGAAATCGCCCAGTTCAACCCAAGGTCTTGCGGAATGACTGTACCATCGGTCTCGTCGCCGATCATAATAAAGCCCTTTTCGGCGCGCAGCACGTGCAGGCCTTCGGTGCCATAAGGCATCAGCCCGAATTCTTGGCCGGCCTCATACAATGTCTTCCAGAACGCTTCGCCCTCAGAGGCTTTCACCGCGATTTCATAGGACAACTCCCCCGAGAACGAGATGCGATAGGCGCGGCATTCAAAGCCGCCAATCGCGCCATCCGCCCATTGCATGAACGGCAGCGCCTCGGCTGAGACATCCATGCCACCCAGCTTTTCCAACAACTTACGCGCATTGGGGCCAACAACCGCAATCTGGGCGTATTGCTCGGTGACATTGGCGACATAAACGTCCCAATCCCACCATTCGGTCTGCAACCATTCTTCCATATGCGCATGGATGCTGTCCGCGCCGCCTGTGGTCGTGTGACAGAGCCAGCGATCCTCGGCGATACGCGCTACCACGCCGTCATCTGACAGGAACCCCTGTTCGCCGCACATCAACCCGTAGCGGCATTTGCCGACGGCCAGATTGGACATCATGTTGGTGTACATCATGTCGAGGAACTTGCCCGCGTCTGGGCCAGAAACCACCAGCTTACCGAGGGTCGAAGCATCCAAAAGGCCAAGGTTCTCACGGGTGTTTTTCACCTCACGGTTCCCCGCGTCCTCGATGCTCTCGCCGCTCTGCTGATAGGTGTACACCCGGCGCCATTGGCCGACGGGTTCCCAGAACGCGCCATTCGCATCGTTCCATTCATGGATCGGCGTTTTGCGCAGTGGCTGGAACAGCTCGCCAGATGCTTCGCCGCCAATAGACCCCAGAGAAATCGGTGTGTACGGCGGGCGGAAAGTCGTGGTCCCAGTCGCTGGAATTTCTTGCCCCAGCGCATTAGAAAGCACCGCCAAACCATTGATGTTACTTAACTTACCTTGATCCGTCGCCATACCCAATGTGGTGTATCGTTTCGTATGCTCAACGCTTTCATAGCCTTCTTGCGCCGCCAGCTGAACGTCAGAAACTTTCACATCGTTCTGGTAATCCAACCACATCTTTGAGCGCAGCTTATAGCCCGCGCCCTGTGGCATCATCCAAACGGCTTCCATCGGCGCCTCTTCCAGCGCGTCACCTTTCGGCGCTTTGCCCGACTTGCCAGTTGCCCCCGCCAGCGCCGCTGCTTTGGCACCCGCGTCATGGCCATTCGCAAGGCAATCGCGGGTGGTCATGGCACCATGTGCAATCCCAGCTGTGGTCACGAATCCAACGCCATCCGCCCCCAAAGGTGGACGTGTCGGATCAGGGCGGAAATGGCTTTGGGCCTCGTCCCAGATCAGCTTACCACCGCAATGGGACCACAGGTGCACCACGGGCGACCAGCCGCCCGACATCGCAACGCCGTCGCATGCGATCTCCTCCAGCGCGCCGCCTTCTCCGGCTTGCGCACAAATCTCAACGCCCGTCACCAGCTTGCTGCCTTTAACTTTAGAAATTCCTTTGCCATGCAGCACACGAATGCCCAGCGCTTTGGCCTCGTCCGCCAATGGGCCTGCAGCCATCCGCGCATCCACAATCGCGGGCACATCAAGACCCGCCTGAACCATCGCAATCGCGGTGCGATAAGCGTCATCGTTGTTGGTGACAACCACAGTCCGATCGCCAACAGACGCCCCGAAGTTCACCACATAATCACGTACAGCAGACGCGAGCATAACACCGGGCACATCATTTCCTGCAAACGACAAAGGCCGCTCAATCGCGCCTGTTGCCG
>JAHBAO020000226.1 GCA_018500065.2 Octadecabacter sp.
GCGGTGGTCTTTCGCTGGACATGGACGGCAATTACACCACGACAACTGGTGTGTTGGATGCTGACGTTGCTGCCCGAACCCAAGACCTGCGCGCAGGTCCGGCAGTGTTGGACAGCGTCTTGGCAGGGCTTGGGCGTGTGTCTGCAAATGTCAGCCTATCCGAGGCGCGGCGCCTGCGGGTTGATGCGCTTGATGTTGTGTTCCCCAACCTCACAGCGAACGGGAATATCGCGACGTCCGGTAGCGATACGACAGCTGGCCTGTCCGTACGCTTGCGCGACATTGCCCTATTAGTATCTGATTTTTCCGGCCCATTGGTCGCGGATATTACGGCACGTCAAGACGCGGCAGGCTGGAACGTAACGGGTGACGCCACAGGGCCTGTCGGCACGGCGGCGCGCGCAACGGGGCGTGTTTCCAACGGTGGCCAGCTGGATTTGGGTGTTGTCGGGTCCGCCCCACTTGCGCTGGCGAACATGTACATTGCCCCACGCCAGATCAACGGTTTGGCGCAGTTTGATCTTGCGGTGAACGGCCCACCTGCCCTTTCCTCCGTGCGCGGCCCCGTCACGATCAGCGATGCCCGCCTTGCTGCGCCAAACTTGCGCCAAGCAATCGAAGACCTGAACGGCACGCTTTTGCTTGCTGGCGGAACAGCGCGCCTCGATTTGCGGGCAACCAGTGCCGAAGGTGGCAGGCTGGCGCTGACGGGGCCTGTTGACCTTGCGCCACCGTTTCAAGCCGCCTTGAGTGCGCAACTCACCGACATTATCTTGCGTGACCCAACGCTGTACCGAACAACCGCAAATGGATTGGTGACGGTAAATGGCCCGCTTACGGGGGGCGCTGAAATCGCGGGAACGATCGACATTGGAGCGGCAGAGATTCAGGTTCCTTCAACCGGCGTCAGCGCATTGGGCAGCTTGCCAGAAGTGACACACCTTGGACCACGCATGGACGTACAGCAGACGCTTGCGCGGGCCGGCGTGAACCTCGCACCTGTTACGCAACAGGACGCCGCGATCGGGCCCGACTTTCCAATCAACCTGCTTATCCGCGCGCCATCGCGTATCTTCGTGCGCGGGCGTGGGTTGGACGCGGAACTTGGCGGCCAGTTGCGCCTAACGGGAAGCCTTAAAAATCTGGTCCCAATCGGACGCTTTGACCTTGTGCGCGGGCGGCTAAGTATCCTTGGCCAACGCTTTGAGCTGAACGAAGGTTACGCACAGCTACAGGGGGATTTCATCCCGTTTTTACGGCTGGTTGCAACGACTGAGGCCGCAACGGGTACAGTGGTCAACATCATCGTCGAAGGCCCCGCCGACGACATCGACGTGCGGTTTGAAAGCACGCCTGAATTGCCGCAAGACGAGGTCCTTGCGCAGCTGTTGTTTGGTCGTGACCTGTCCTCAATCAGCCCATTGCAGGCCGTGCAATTGGCGTCTGCCGTGGCGACACTGGCAGGGACTGGTGGCAACAACGGTGGTATCGTTGGAAACCTGCGCGAAGGTCTTGATCTTGATGATCTGGATTTTGTGACCAGCGATGATGGAACCGCGGCTGTGCGCGCAGGCAAGTATATCTCGGACAACGTCTACACCGATGTCACCGTCGGTTCGAACGGCACCTCCGAGATCAACATCAATATCGACATTGACCGCAACTTCACTGCGCGCGGGTCCGTTGGGTCCGACGGTGAAACCAGCGTCGGGATCTTCTTTGAACGAGACTACTAAGCGCCGTTAGCTGGGGGACATTCCCCGCAATCGCTCGGACCGCCGCCGCAACACTTCCAACGTGAACAACAGCAGGATCGACACGGCAATCAGGATCGTCGCAACAGCCAGAATGGTTGGGCTTATCTGTTCGCGAAGGCCCGTGAACATCTGCCACGGCAAGGTTTTCTGTCCCGCGGAACCGACGAACAAGACCACAACGACTTCATCAAAGGACGTGATGAACGCAAACAATCCGCCCGATACGACACCTGGTAAAATCAGCGGCATTTGCACCTTAAAGAAAGTTGTCACAGGGTTCGCCCCCATGTTGGCGGCCGCGCGCGTCAGGGATTGATCGAACCCAACAAGCGTCGCCGTTACAGTGATAATCACGAACGGAATACCCAGCGCGGCATGCGCTAGAACCACGCCCCAGTAGGTGCCCGTCAGGGTGAAAGGTAGTTCGATTTTGCCGAACGGCGTTGGGATATAAGGGTTGGAGTAGAAGAAATACATGCCAGTCGCCGAAATGATCAGCGGAACGATCATAGGCGAAATCAGGATCGCCATGATCGCACGGCGGAATGGTACGTGCGATTGGCTCAGGCCGATGGCCGCCAACGTCCCCAAGGACACCGAGAGGATCGTTGCCACGGGTGCGATCTTCAGTGAATTTTTCAGCGCCAATTGCCAATCAGAGTTCGTGAAAAAGTCTTCATAGTGTTTGGTCGAAAACCCCTCAGGGTTCAGCGCCAGCATTTCAGGCGTGAACGTAAAAAAGTTCTGTGCGTTGAACGACAACGGGATGATCACGATGATCGGGGCAATCAGGAAGAAAAAGATCAACCCGCAAATAATGCGGAAGCTGTAGTGCCAGATGCGCTGGCCCGTCGTTGCATATGGTGGCAATGAAGACATCTGATTAGCCCCCCAATTTCACGTTATCGATGCCGACAATCTTGTCGTACATCCAGTACAGCCCCATCACGACGGCCAGTAGAATTGTGCCTAGCGCCGCGGCCAGACCCCAGTTCAAAGAACTCGAAATATGATAGGCGATACGGTTGGAGATAAAGACACCCTTGGTGCCGCCAACCAGTTCAGGCGTGATGTAATAGCCAATCGACAGGATGAACACGAGGATACACCCCGCGCCGATACCTGGTACAGATTGCGGGAAGTACACCCGCCAGAAGGCTGTCCAGTTTGTAGCACCCAGTGACTTGGCCGCACGCAGGTAGCTCGGCGGGATTGTCTTCATCACGGAGTAAAGCGGCAGGATCATGAACGGCAGCAGAATATGCGTCATCGCAATGATGGTACCCGTTTGGTTGTTGATCAATGTCAGGCGCTCAAAGCCTTGCGCAGCCCAATCAAAATAAGTGGCATCCACGCCGCCCCAAACGTTGTTGAGCAAATTCCAACCCCATGTGATCGCATTCGCGAACGCATAAAACGCGTTCAACAGCGTGTTGAACACCGGATCTAGGAGCTTGCCGACAGCCGTGGAATGATACCAAATCAGGGTATCATTGATCACGCCCTGCTGTTGCAGCAGCACTTTCCAAGCGGACGTGCGCACCAGCAGCGAAGTCCAGAATGGCAGCAGCACAAGGATCATCAACATGTTGGCTTTGCGATCCGGCAGGTTGGCCAGCAGCCATGCAATCGGGTAGCCCAGCAGCACACACATGCCCATAATCGACAACGACATGATCATCGTACGCACGAACAAAACAATGTAGATTTGCTCATTTTCCGGGCGCCATTCCGGGCCGTCGAGCCCTTTTTGCATATCAACCGAGTTCAGAAAATAACCGTTGGTATAAGCGGGACTATAGGTTTGGATCGTCGTCCAGACAGCTGCATCGCCCCAGTCGTCATCAATATCGAGGAACACTGCCTTGGGGTCGTCCAGTGTCAAGCCGTTCAACGCAGCTGACGCTTCACCTAATGCGAGGGCGAGGTTTTCCGGCACACCAGATGGTGGCGCGGCCGATGGCAGTTCTTGTGCCAAGACGTGAAACAAGATTGGCCAAGGTTTTTCCCCCAGCGGGTTGTCATCTTCACTCGTCGTCTGGAGCACATAAGACGCATAAAGCGATGTTGTCCCTGGAAATTGTTCTGCGAAATTTGGGTTGGCATCAAATGTTGGTGCTGCGCCGCGTGTCTGTGAATCTTCAACGTCCCAAGCGTTTATCGCTTCAACCCAAGCAGGCGTACCAAACAGCAAGCCAAACGTATCGCGTTCTTTCCAAATGTCATTTGTATCTTCCAGGACGTCCTGCGCAATTTCACCAATCTCATCAACGCCGCGGCCTGTCTTGCGAAACAGCGACGAAATACCGGTTTGTTCGTAGTTCAAACGACTGCCCAAGCGCGTATGTGCCTTGGCTTCAACCGCAACGGCCAAATCACGCGCAAGCGCCTCGTAGATCATGTCATCAGGTGTGCCTTGGCCGTCCCAATCCGGAAGCAAAGCCGTCGTACGCGGCAGAGGTTCAGATGCAATCTGGTTCTCGACAGAGCGGAACAACATATCGGCAATTGGCATCACAAAAGACACCAGAATGAAGATCAACAGCGGAGCAATAAGCATCAACGCACGTAGTTTCTGGCGGCGTAATGCACGGTTCAGAGACGCCTTTAGCGGTCGTCCATCTGCTGCCAGAACGGGGCCGGATGTTGTGTCGCTCATTCGTATCCCTCCACAAGGACGATCATACTGTCAGCATTGGCATGGCGGATCTTGAGAACGTCTTGATACGCGGGCGAATGATAAAAATCTTTAGCAGCTTGATAGCTGTCGAATTCAAAAACGACGTGGCGCGCATACTGCGGTCCTTCGACGTTTTCGGCCTCCCCACCGCGGACCAGGATACGTGCGCCAGCGGCTTCAAACATCGGCGTATCGCGGGCGACATACTCTTTGTATGCTTCCGCGTTGGTCACAGTGATGTGGCCGATGATATATCCTTTAGCCATGTGCGGCATCCTACTTTGGGTGGTCGTGTGGTCGAAAGGGCGAGCCAAGCGGCCCGCCCTTCCAATTCAATCGCTTACTGGGACAACCAGACCTGGAATTTCGCGTCCAGATCGTCACGGTAGTCAGCCCACCATTCGTAGTTGTACAGGAACGTGTTTGTTGCGTTCGCCGGATCAGTTGGCATGTGTGGTGCCATGTCGATACCCAGTTCAGCGTGCTGACCAACAAGCGGTGCGGAAGACGCACGTGCTGGGCCATAGCTGATGTACTTGGCTTGGTCGGCAAGACGCTGTGTGTCTGTTGCGAAACGAACGTAGTCCAGCGCACGTGCTTCACGCTCGGGTGACAGGCCAGTTGGAATGATCCAACCATCAAGGTCAAACATCTGCGCGTCCCACAGCATCGCAACTGGCTGATCCTGCTCTTCAATCAGCGAGAACAAGCGGCCGTTGAACGTGGAGCCCATGACGACTTCGCCGTCAGCAAGCAACTGTGGCGTGTCGGCGCCCGCAGACCACCAGATAACGCTGTCTTTAATGGTGTCGAGCTTGGCGAATGCCTGTGCCTGACCTTCTTCTGTTTCCATAACGTCATAGATGTCGTCTTTTGCTACGCCGTCACAAAGCAAAGCCCATTCCATGTTGTTGATTGGGCGCTTTTCAAGGGAACGCATACCTGGGTATGTTTCCGTATCAAAGATTGCGCAGATGTCTGATGGAGCCGTGTCACCAACAAGGTCTGTGCGGTAGCCAACAGTTGTGGAGTACACGATCTGAGGGATGAAGCAGTCGGAAACCAGCAGGTCGCCGAAGTCATCAGAAGCAGTAGAGCCATCGTCGCCCGGTGCAAGCTGCTCATCAAAGTCGATTTCCATTGCGAGGCCTTCGTCGCACAGACGGATCGCATCGGATGCAACCACATCAACCACGTCCCAAGTGACGTTGCCCGCTTCGTTCATCGCACGAAGTTTTGCAACGGCTTCAGCAGAGGATTCATCGTTGATGATGTTGACGCCAGTCGCCTCGGAATAAGGCGTGTGATATGCGTTCTGCTGTGATGCAGAGTATGCACCGCCCCAGCTTACGATTGTCATTTCATTGGCCATATGACCGTCAGCAACTGCGAGTGTTGCAGACAGCGTCAAGCATGTTGTGGCCATCAATTTCATAGTCGTTTTCATTGAAGTCTCCCATTGAAAATGCCCGGTTTTGTTCGTTTCAGCATGACCATCCGGACCACGGCCTTGCTGTTTTATCGAACGCTGCGCAGTTACGCGTCCAACGCTCGGCAATCCTCTGCCATCCACCCGATCTCGATCATCTCGCCAGGTTTCAGGCGTTTCTGGTCAGGCGCGTTACGTGTCTTGATCACGAACTCGTCCGTTCCAGCAACCCGCAGGCGTGTTCTGAAGATATCGCCCATATAGATGAACTCAAGCACTTCAGCCTGCAGTGTGTGGGCATCAGCGTGCAAGCGCTCACGGTTGAATTCGACACGTTCAGGGCGGATAGAAACGCGCGTACGCTCCCCTACTTTGGACACGTTGACAGGGACCGCATCAATGATGTCGCCGCTGTCCAGCTTCACTTCGCAAGTGTCGCCTTTGATCTTGGTTACCACGCCTTCCAGCGTGTTGTTCTCACCAATAAACTGCGCAACGAAGCTGTTCTCTGGCTTCTCATAAAGCTGATCCGGCGGGGCCAGCTGTTGAATGCGGCCATCGTCAAAAACAGCCACGCGGTCAGACATTGTCAGGGCTTCGGTTTGGTCGTGGGTCACGTAAACCGTCGTAATCCCAAGTTCATGCGCGAGGTTTGTGATCTCGAACTGCAAGGTCTCGCGTAGCTGTTTGTCGAGCGCCCCAAGCGGTTCATCCATCAACACCAGTTCGGGTTCAAACACCAAAGCCCGCGCCAGCGCGATGCGCTGCTGCTGACCGCCAGAAAGCTGCGCAGGACGGCGGCCTGCGAAATCTTGCATTTGCACCATGCCCAGCGCGCGCATGACTTTTTCTTCGCGCTCGGATTTGCCGATCTTGCGCACTTCCAGCGGAAAGGACAGATTTTCGGCAACCGACATATGCGGGAACAGCGCGTAGTTCTGGAACACCATACCGATGCCGCGCTTGTGCGGCGGGATGTTGTTGATCGAAACGCCATCCAGCAGGATATCCCCGTGTGTGGCTGTCTCGAACCCTGCCAGCATCATCAGGCAAGTTGTCTTGCCAGACCCTGATGGCCCAAGCATTGTCAGAAACTCGCCCTTCGGCA
>JAHBAO020000340.1 GCA_018500065.2 Octadecabacter sp.
GCAAAGCGTCGTGAACGCGTGAACGAGCTTCTCGATCAGATCGAACTTGAACCGTCCCAGTATTACAATCGTTTCCCGTCCGAGCTTTCAGGCGGGCAAAAGCAGCGGATCGGGATTGCCCGCGCACTGGCTGCGGAACCAAAGTTCATTATTTGCGATGAGGTCACCTCGGCATTGGACCAATTGGTTGCTGAAGGAATTTTGCGCCTTCTGGCTGATTTGCAGGACAACCTTGGACTTTCGTACATGTTCATCACGCATGATCTCGCGACTGTGAAATCTATCGCGGACGACGTCGTGGTAATGAAAGAAGGCAAAGTGATTGAGCAAGGCGAGAAAACGGACATGTTTACGCCGCCGCATCACGCCTACACAGACTTGTTGCTCAGTTCGGTGCCGGAAATGGACCCGGATTGGCTTACAAATCTGCTCGAAGAACGAGGTGTCGACAACATTGGTGACGCCGCTGTTGATAAAATGTGACCGAATCAGCGTAGAGTAAGCGCTGAGAATAATAAAAACCAAAGGGAGAACTAAAATATGTATGGAATTAGCAGACGTGGATTGCTGCAATCTGGTGTAGCGGCAGGTGTACTCGCGGCGACTGGCTTGCCACTGAAAGCACAAACGCGCGGTGGTAAATTGACCGCGGGTCTTTCAGGCGCCAATACATCCGACAGCTGGGACAGCCGGACGCACTCGGATCTTTATATGATCGCTTCGTCGCAGGGCTCTGTTTTTGATGGCCTGACTGAAGTTGCCGCGGATGGATCATTGGTAGGCGAGCTCGCTGAAAGCTGGGAAGCTTCGGCTGATGCCAAGACCTGGACCTTCAATTTGCGTCAGGGCGTGACGTTCCATAACGGGAAATCATTCGGTGCGGATGACGTTATTGAGTCTTTGCAAATGCACTTGGGCGAAGAATCCAAATCTGCTGCGAAACCGATTGTTGAAGCCATCACTGAGATGAACAAAATCACAGATCATCAGGTTCAGTTCGTGCTTGCCGCTGGTAATGCCGACTTCCCTTATCTGATGTCAGATTATCACCTGATGATGTATCCCGCAGGCCAGATCGAAGAAGCGATCGCCCAAGGGATTGGCACGGGCCTTTATCAGGTCACATCTTTCGACCCCGGTGTACGGATGACAGCAAGCCGTTATGCCGATCACTACAAAGGTGACTCCGCCGGATTCTTTGATGAGATTGAATACATCGCCATCAACGACAACACCGCTCGTATGAACGCGCTGATGACGGGTCAGGTTGATGCAATCAACCGGATCGACTTCAAGACCGAAGCGTTGTTGAGGGCGAACCCAGCGTTGCGAATTCAAGAAGTGACCGGGAACCAGCAATATACGTTCCCGATGCTTACGAATTCGGCGCCGTATAACGATGTAAACGTTCGTAAAGCACTGAAATATGGGATCAACCGTCAGGAAATGGTCGACAAGATCCTTCTGGGCCACGGTGCCGTCGGTAACGATACGCCAATCGGACCCGCAAACCAGTACTATAACGCTGAAATGGAACAGCTTGAGTATGATCCAGATCAGGCCAAGTTCTATTTGCAGCAGGCTGGTATTGACTCAATCGACATTGATTTGTCTGCATCCAATGCGGCGTTTGAAGGTGCGGTTGATGCGGCACAGCTGTTCCAAGCTTCGGCAGCAGCGGGTGGTATCAACATTAACGTGATCCAAGAACCTGCCGATGGATATTGGTCCAACGTTTGGCTGAACAAACCGTTCTGTGCCTGCTACTGGTCCGGTCGTGCAACGGAAGACTGGATGTTTGCAACAGCCTACGAAGCCGGCGTTCCGTGGAATGACAGCCAGTGGGATGGCGATGATAGCGCCCGTTTCCAAGAGCTTCTGATTACTGCACGCGCTGAGCTCGACAGCGACAAGCGTCGTGAGCAATATTACGAAATGCAGCAGATCTTGCGTGACGAAGGTGGGGTTCTGATCCCGATGTTTGCGAACTACGTGCAGGCTGTGAACAACCGTATTCACTCCCCTGAAACGGTTGGTAACCTTTGGCAGATGGACAACGCACGCATGGCCGAGCGTTGGTCAGTGGCGTAATTTACGCACAATAGAAAACGAAAAGCCCCGCCAATTTCGGCGGGGCTTTTTGCATTTTTAAATAGGCACCGCGCCTTCGGCGAGCCGCTTTTTCATCGTGCGCATCATAACCAAATACATCAACGCTACCCCGCACAAGAACGAAGAACCGCCAACGGCAATCAAGATTGTAATGTTCATATTAATCTCCTCAGGGTTTGAACGAGGGATGGGGTAATGGGCGATGTTGGCAGATTTTCGGCACAAATGCGTTGCCCCTTGCAGACTCACCTCAATATACGTATATCCATCCCAACAGCGGCGCTTCGGCCTCCACCCCCGAAGCCCACCGAAATTCCAACGGGCCGCGCGCCCGTTTTTTTATGCCCGCTCCTCTGGTGCGAGTTTTTTGCTTACTGCTAAGGACCCCAATGTCTGAACTCATCGCCCGCGCGGCAATGGATCGCCGCATCACTGAAATCATCACCCCAACCGTTGAGGACTTGGGGTATGAAGTCGTGCGTGTGCGATTGATGACGGGCAAAGAATCGATTCTTCAGATCATGGCGCAAAAACCGGATGGCTCGGTTGAGGTCGACGATTGCGGTGTTATCAGCACGGCTGTTTCTGCGCTCCTAGACGTGGAAGATCCGATTGCCGATGTTTATACGCTCGAGGTTTCCAGCCCGGGCATTGATCGTCCGCTCACACGGTTGAAGGATTTTGACCAGTGGGAAGGCAATGAAGCCAAGATCGAAACTGAAGAACTGATTGATGGACGCCGCCGCTTCAAAGGCATGTTGCGCGGCACTGAGGGCGATGAAGTCCTGATTGAGATCGAAGACAACGGTCAGCCGGTCACGATCGGATTGAAATTTGAATGGCTGACGGATGCCAAACTTGTTCTGACGGACGAGTTGATCCGCGATGTTTTGAAGGGTCGCAAAGATGCGGGCCAGATCGATGAGACACAATTTGACGAAGTTGAGACCGTCCTAGGCGGCTCTGACGAGGAGAAGAACTAATGGCGATTACATCAGCCAACCAGCTGGAACTTTTGCAAACCGCAGAGGCCGTGGCCCGCGAAAAGCAGATCGATCCGATTTTGGTCGTCGAAGCGATGGAGGAATCCCTCGCGCGCGCTGCGAAGTCCCGCTACGGGTCTGAAATGGACATTCGTGTTCACATTGACCGCAAGACCGGCAAAGCAACGTTCACGCGCGTTCGCACGGTTGTGGCTGAAGAAGAACTTGAGAATTATCAGGCGGAATTCACGGTAGAACAAGCTGGCGAATACATGGAAAACCCTGAGGTTGGCCAAGAGTTCATCGAAGAAGTTCCACCGGTTGAAATGGGCCGCATTGCTGCGCAATCCGCCAAGCAGGTGATCTTGCAGAAGGTTCGCGAAGCTGAGCGTGACAAGCAGTACGAAGACTTCAAAGATCGCGCTGGCACAATCATCAACGCGCAAGTTAAGCGCGAAGAGTACGGCAACGTGATTGTTGATGTCGGCACTGGCGAAGCTATCTTGCGCCGCAACGAAAAGATCGGTCGCGAAAGCTACCGCCCGAATGACCGTATCCGTTGCTTCATCAAAGAAGTTCGTCGCGAACAGCGCGGCCCACAGATTTTCCTGAGCCGCACAGATCCGCAGTTCATGGCGGAATTGTTCAAGATGGAAGTTCCGGAAATCTACGAGAACATCATTGAGATTAAAGCCGTAGCCCGTGACCCGGGTTCGCGCGCGAAGATCGCCGTGATTTCCTATGACAACTCCATCGACCCTGTCGGTGCCTGTGTTGGTATGCGTGGTTCCCGTGTTCAGGCCGTTGTGAATGAATTGCAGGGCGAAAAAATCGACATCATTCCTTGGAACGAAGACATGCCAACGTTCCTCGTGAACGCGCTTCAGCCAGCTGAAGTGTCCAAGGTTGTGTTCGACGAAGATGCAGAACGCATCGAAGTTGTTGTTCCAGAGGAACAGCTGTCTTTGGCAATTGGCCGTCGTGGCCAGAACGTTCGTTTGGCGTCCCAGTTGACCGGTTTGGACATCGACATCCTTACCGAGGAAGAAGAATCCAAGCGTCGTCAGGCTGAATTCGAACTGCGCACGGGTCTGTTCATCGAAGCTCTCGATCTGGACGAATTTTTTGCACAGTTGTTGGTGTCCGAAGGGTTCACAACGCTCGAAGAAGTTGCCTACGTTGAAGTTGAAGAATTGCTCGTGATCGACGGTGTTGATGCGGATACGGCTAGCGAATTGCAGGCCCGTGCCCGTGACGTCATTGAAGCCAAGAACGCGAAGGCAATGGAAAATGCTCGTGCGCTTGGTGTCGAAGACAGCCTTGTTGCATTTGAAGGCCTCACACCCCAGATGATTGAGGCATTGGCGAACGATGGCGTGA
>JAHBAO020000293.1 GCA_018500065.2 Octadecabacter sp.
ACCCTTACCATGTCGCCCTATTGCAGCTCGAACATGACTCCAGCTTTCAAATGCATTCGCCCTTCACACGCATGGAAGAGTTCCTTGCCGTAGTGATCGAAGGCTTTGCAAAGGGCGCACCAAAGCACCACCATTTGGTCTTCAAGGCGCATCCGTTGGAAAACGGCCGCAGCCCCCTGCGCAAGATCATCCGCCGTTTGGCCAAAGAAAACGATGTATTTGAGCGGGTTCATTACGTGCGTGGTGGCAAACTGGCGCAAGTGTTAGACCCTGCGCGCACCGCAGTGACCGTGAATTCCACAGCGGCACAACAGGTTTTACACCGTGGTATCCCGCTTAAGGTTTTTGGCGATGCTGTTTATGCCAAGCCCGAATTCGTGTCCGATCTTTCGATAGACAAATTCTTCGCGCAGCCCATACGCCCTGACAATCGCGCTTTCAAAGACTACCGCCGCTATCTGCTGGAAACATCGCAGGTTCCGGGTGGCTTTTATTCTGCGCGGGGCCGTCGCCAATTGATGCGTCAGGTCGTTGATATGATGCTGGATCGCAACGATCCTTATGATGCACTGGCCAGTGGGCAAGTCGCGCCGCGCCAGCAGTTGCGTGTAGTGACGTAAGACACACTAAACCTTGTGGGTGCGGTTGCACCGCTGCCACACCCGACCTTCGCCACAACCTTCTACTAGATTTTGCGCACGGATTCCCGTAGCTTACAGTCAAAAGGTGAGGTGAATTTGAAGTCGCCCGCATGAAGACCGAGGCAGTTTTAATTAGGTCGAGGAGACCGGAGCAGTGAAATCCCTTAGATTGCGCCTATCAAAAGGCGTGGCCCTCGTTGCCGCTATGGCAGTTGTTGCATCTTGTGGCCTACCCCGTTCGGGACCTACGAAAAGTGAAATTTTCTCGGGTTCTGTGATGGAGAACGGCGATGCGTTTGTCCTTCTGGTCGATGATCGCGTGAATTTGGTGGCCGGTGTAACGCCTGCCCTTGGGTTTGCCGCCGGTTTTCGTGATGCATCCAACCTTGGCAGCGACACGATCCGCCCGGGCGATGTACTTGGCCTGACGATTTGGGAAAACGTACGTGACCCGCTTCTGGTTCCTGCTGGACAGAACGCGACTGTACTTGAAGAAGTGCAGGTTGATGGGTCCGGCTTTATCTTTGTGCCGTATGCAGGTCGCATTCGCGCCGCTGGCAATACACCAGAAGCCATTCGCCGCATCATCACCACCAAACTCGAAGAGCAAACACCTGATCCGCAGGTTCAGGTGCGCCGCCTTGCAGGTGACGGGTCTACCGTTTCCGTCGTTGGCGCTGTTGGCGCGCAGGGTGTCTATGCGATTGAACGCCCGACCCGCACATTGGCCTCGATGCTGGCCCGCGCCGGTGGCGTGACCGTTCAGCCGGAAATTGCACAGGTCACTGTGGTTCGTGGCAGCCATTCTGGTCAAATCTGGTTTGAAGACCTTTATGATCACCCCGGCCATGACATCGCACTGCGTGCGGGTGACCGTATTTTCGTAGAACAAGACACGCGGACCTTCACAGCACTTGGCGCAACGGGAACGCAGTCTCGCGTGACGTTTGAATCCCAAACCATCTCGGCGATCGAAGCGATTGCGCAGGTTGGCGGCCTTTCCACCAACCTTGCAGATCCGACAGGCGGGTTCGTCTTCCGCAACGAGCCTGAGGAAATTGCAAATCAATTGGTCGGCCGTTCGGACCTTACCGGCACACAGCGTGTTATCTATGTCCTTGATTTGACTGAACCAAACGGCATGTTCATGGCCCGCGATTTCGCGATCCGTGATGATGATACAGTGTATGTAACAGAAGCACCGTTCAGCCAGTTCAACAAAACAATCTCGGCTGTGTTTGGCACGTTGGGTAGCGTCGAGTCGGTCGCTTCACTCGGGCAATAATGACATCCCAAAACATTTCAGCCGCCGCAGGGAAAACTCCGCGGCGGCTTTACGTTTATAACGGCGGTTTTCTAACCCAAAAACGCGTCCGCCGCATTCTTACCCTCTCCGGCTATCACATTTCTCTTGGCAAACCCGCCCCCGATGACCTCATCGGCGTGTGGGGCCAGTCCCCGACATCTTGGCGCGGCGAAGCCGTTTCAGGTCACACATCCGCGCCGGTTTTGCGGGTCGAAGATGCCTTCTTGCGCTCTGTCCTTCCGGGCCGCGATGGGGAACCGCCGCTTGGCCTGCATCTGGACAGCCGCGGCGTGCATTTTGACCCCTCCAAACCATCCGACCTTGAGGTCATCCTGCGCGAAGACCCGCTGGACGATACAGTCCTGCTGAACCGCGCACGTGACTGCATGGACGCGATCAAACGCGCGCATCTTAGCAAGTACAACACTTACCACCCCAAGACCCCTGCCCCGGATGCGGGCTATGTTTTGGTCATTGATCAAACAGCAAACGACGCATCGGTCACAGCATCGCGCGCGAATCGGAACACCTTCCTTGAAATGCTGTTTGTTGCGCGTGAAGAAAACCCCGCCGCGCGGATATTGGTCAAAACCCATCCTGAAACCGTGCAAGGCCACCGCGACGGGCACTTCAGAG
>JAHBAO020000318.1 GCA_018500065.2 Octadecabacter sp.
CGCCTGCCGCTTCTGCTACGTCCTTGAGTGTCGGTGTGCTTTTCACTTGTCGTTGGCTTTCTGGGATGCTCATCGGTCAAGTTAAGCGAACTGTCCGTGGAACGATAGCTATTTGAGGTATCGGTGCGATTAAGCTCGATTGTAGGCACATTGGTTGAGTGTCGAGGCTGGACGCAAAGTGGCATTCGCATCAGCCAATTATAATTCATCTTCGGCCCGCAACTTGATTATTGAGCCCACGCGGAGCGAATAGTTGATTTGGAGCTGTTCGGTCACACCTCACTGAATGTCCGCTCCGGTGAAAATCGCTGCATCGCCAAAAGATCATTGCTGCACCTGCGAACAATTGCTGCCTCAGCAATAGCCGCAACTGCATAAGTCCGGTTTGTCCGCAACTTGCCCGTTCGTGAGCGACGCAGCGAATGGCAAAGAATGAGCCAACAGTCGGAGGTAACGATAATGTGGGTCCAGTGAGTATGGCTTGGCCTAGACCCAGTGTGACGACCCTGTTCTTGCGTCAGCGAGACTTTGCCATGTTTGCAACCCGCATTGCATCACCGACCCCCGCAAGCACGTCGATTGTATCGGGCCGCGCACACGAAAGTTCGCGCGACTGGGTGCGAGACCGAATAGCGGACAAGTCTGAAACGATCATATCACCAATCAACTGCCGCCCCTTGTCGATTGCCGCCGCACGATGAGGCGACAATATGGCTGATGGCTGAGTGCGAATGGCATCATCCGCCGCGACGGGTTCAGACGGAAACACATCAACACAAGCGCGGATACGATGCGTGGCAACCTCTGACATCAGGGCATCGTAGTCCACCAGATGTGCGCGGCTTAGCACCACTAGCAGGGCATGGTCACAGAGCATTGCCAACCGATCAGCGTTTATGAACTTATAGTTCTCCGATGTTGGAGATGCTGTCACGAAGAGACAGCGCGATGTTTGCAGTACGTCCTCGACTGGCATCAACGAGACGCCGAATTCACGCGCCACTGCTGTTGGAAGCCATGGGTCATACGCCCTGACAACAGGTCTGAACGGAGCCAACAGTCGCGTTAGTTCCTGGGCGATCTGCCCGAAACCGATAAATCCAATTTGTGCGCCATACATGGTAAAATCCGTCTTTGGGTGGTCAGCCAGCCAATTTTCGTCGCCGCGCCGAAACGCCTCGTGTTCCGCCACAAGCCCGCGCGCACCCGCCAGCGCCATTGCAAGGCCCATTTCAGCGACCGATTGGCGAAACCCCGGCGCGCAGCTGAGGACTTCAACGTTTGATGCAAAACAGGCCGCATAGTCGATTGTATCTGGAAACGCGCCCGACACCTCGATGATGGTTTTCAGCTTGGGTGCCCGCGCCAATGTTGCGCTGTCAACGTGCGGCGAAGCAGCAATCAAAACTTCCACGTCCGGCAGCGCGGCTTCAAATACATCAGATGGGATCGAGCCGTCTCGTCCCCAGATCACATCGTAAGAGCCGAAAAGATCAGCCTTTGCTGCAGGCGAAAACAATTCGTCCATACGCCGCCAGTCCGGGTCGAGGATCAGGACTGGTTTGCTCATGAGGTTTCAGGGAAGACATGCGCTTGCGCTGGGTCAAAATCAAAGTTCACGCTTTCCCCTGACGCCAAAACGGTGTCTTCCGCGATCGCCGCAATGATCTTGGTTCCGTCTTCGAGTTCGACATCGATTACCGTTTCGCTGCCCAACCGTTCTGTCAGAACGATTTTGCCGTGCAGTTTTCCAGCACTGGTCCCTACGGGGCGAAGATATTGCGGTCTGATCCCAAGGGTCGCGGTTTGCCCGACGGTAAAGCTGCGCCCCTTATGGGGCACCTCAATTTGGGCAAGCGACGGGTTGCGAACAGTCACGGTTTTCTCGTTCACCGCTTCAATCGCGACATTGAGGAAGTTCATAGATGGCGCGCCAAGAAATCCCGCGACGAATAGGTTCGCTGGTTCATGGTAAAGCTCCATCGGGGCGCCAGCCTGCATGACCAAGCCGTCTTTGAGCACGACGATCTTGTCAGCGAGGGTCATTGCTTCGACCTGATCGTGGGTCACGAAGATCATTGATGCACCAAGATCTTGGTGCAGTTTGCCAATCTCCATGCGCATATCCATGCGCAGCGCGGCATCAAGATTGGAAAGCGGTTCATCAAACAAGAAGACCTTGGGATCGCGCACAATCGCGCGACCAATGGCGACGCGCTGGCGCTGGCCGCCAGACAGTTCGGACGGGCGACGATCCAGCAGATGTTCCATCTGAAGAACGCGGGCAGCCTCTGCGACTTTGCTTTCTTTTTCGGCCTTGCTGGCTTTGTTAATCGTCAGGCCAAAGGCCACGTTCTCGCGCACGGTCATATGTGGGAAAATGGCATAGGATTGAAATACCATCGCGATGCCGCGCTTGGACGGTTCAAGGTCGTTGACCCTTGCGCCATCAATCTCAAGCGTGCCAGCCGTGATATCTTCAAGCCCTGCAATCATGCGCAGGAGCGTGGATTTCCCGCAGCCGGAGGGCCCAACAAAGACGACGAATTCTCCGTCATCGACGTCAATATCAACACCTTTGATCACTTCGACAGAACCGTAGCTTTTGCGGATATCGCGTAGTTTCACCTGTGCCATGTCTTACTCCACAGCCTTGAAATTTGGGGTGATCTTAAGAAAACCCTCGGCTGTAATTGTCACCGGTTCAGGGTCCATCACATGGCCAACAAAATCTGACCCGTCTGGTCGATCTGCAAAGCCAAGGATCACAAGACCATTGCCCGTGTCTTCGATCCGCGCCGCGTACCGACGACATGGGAGATCGCCATCCAGAAAACCTGGTGCGATGCGCCAAGGGCCACGTGGGCCGTCGCCTATCAGGTAGTGATTACCTGTGACCGGACCACCAGCCGTTGCCTCTGCCTGATCTTTGGAAAAATGTTCTGCCGCTGTGCAGAACAGGCAATACCATTGGCCGTTCGCCTTAAACACTTGCGGCACTTCCAATTGGCCGTAACCTCCGGTGAAGACAGGGGGCTGCAAGGTCCAGTGATAGCCGTCCAGCGATGTGGCAAAGCCAATGCACCCCCCCGCGTTGGGCTCTTCAATACCAGCGGCACGCGCGGTGAAATACATCAGCCAACCGTCCCCG